>NZ_JAWOVO010000022.1:0-81587 GCF_033339955.1 Vibrio sp. 1731
TGGGTGTTTTTTATTCTAAAAGGCGAGTTTTCACTACTATTCTACCTCCATACACCCTGTAATCGCCCTGAATAAGGAAAAAAGATGAGCTCAATGAGAAGCTACAAAGGTATAAAGCCTGAACTTGGTGAGCGTGTTTACGTTGACCCAACCTCTGTTTTAGTCGGTGATATCCGAATTGGCGATGATTCTAGCATTTGGCCACTGGTAGCAGCGCGAGGTGATGTAAACCACATTCACATTGGTGATCGAACGAATATTCAAGATGGCAGTGTTTTGCATGTCACCCATAAGAACGCCGAAAACCCAAACGGCTACCCATTGATTATTGGTAATGACGTTACGATTGGCCACAAAGTGATGCTGCACGGTTGTGAGATCCACGATCGTGTTTTGGTTGGTATGGGAGCTATTGTTTTAGATGCTGTTGTAATTGAGTCAGAGGTGATGATCGGAGCAGGCAGTTTAGTGCCACCTGGGAAAGTATTAGAAAGTGGCTACTTATATGTTGGAAGCCCAGTAAAACAAGCTCGCCCTCTATCAGAAAAAGAACGAGCTTTCTTGCAAAAGTCTGCCAACAACTATGTGCAGAACAAAAACGACTACTTAAATGAAGTAAAAGACTTGAACTAAAACCCTGTTAACCGATGATGATATGGCCTTCTTCGTTGAAGGCTTCATCTTCTATTAGCTCTTCAGCCATTTCTTCTAGGTCGAATCGGTAATCAGTAAACACTTTAATTGCCGCTTGCTCAGTTTCAATCAGTGAACCACTGAGCTTTTCTAACTTTTGTTTCGTCACAAAGCACTCTATTAGTGCGCCTGATTGTTGCGCCGAAAAGTTTACCGATTGTGATACTTCATCCCATGATTGAATATCTGGGAATAAGATGGATTGATTCATCGCTTATTGACCTTCAAGGTTCTTTCTTAGTTCTCTGAGAATTTGTTTGGCACCAGGACGTAAGCCACGCCAGAGCATAAAGCTTTCCGCAGCCTGCCCAACTAACATTCCAAGACCGTCATACGCATGAGCGGCACCATTCTCTTTTGCCCATAAGTTAAAGCTCGTCACCCCTTTGCCATAAATCATGTCATAGCTTGTACTGTTAGCGGCAAAGATGGAGGATGAAATAGTCGGTAGTTCACCACTAAGAGAAGCGGATGTGGAGTTAATGATGACATCATACTCTTCATCAATACTTGCCATCTCTTTGGCGCGGATAGGACCGTGAGAGACAAACAGCTCTGCAAGCTCCTGTGCTTTACTAAAGGTACGGTTGGTAATGGTTAAAGAGGTCGGCTTTTGATCGAGTAGTGGCTTAATAACACCACGAGCTGCACCACCAGCGCCAATAATTAGGATTCGCGCGCCTTCCAATACAACCTGATGCTGAAGCAGATCTTGCACTAAACCTGCACCATCAGTGTTGTCACCGATGATTTCACCATCGTCTAACTTCTTGAGGGTATTTACCGCGCCTGCTAACTGAGCCCGTTCTGTCAATCGACTAGCAAATTGATAAGCATCTTCTTTAAATGGCATAGTGATGTTGCACCCCTTGCCACCTTCAGCAAAAAACACCTTCGCCGCGTCAATAAAACCATCAACAGGTGCACTTTCTGCGGTATACACCAAAGACTGATTAGTTTGACGAGCAAACAAAGTGTGAATGAATGGCGACTTACTGTGTCCGATAGGATTACCAAACACGGCATAGCGATCGATTTGCTGGGTCATTTCCTTACCTTTGTTCCTTACTTAGATATAGAGAAAACAGGGCCACCTGATTACAGATGACCCTATCACTATCTATCTATATAGAAAAGGAGATTCCGTGCTTACCACTCTCGTGGCGTTAGGTATCGCTCGTAAAGTTCAGCTTCTGGCGATCCCGCTTCTGGCTCGTAGCAGTACTCCCAGCGAGCGAGCGGCGGCATTGACATCAGAATCGACTCAGTACGCCCACCACTTTGTAAACCAAATAAGGTACCACGGTCATACACTAAGTTGAACTCTACGTAACGGCCGCGACGATATAGTTGGAATTCACGCTCACGCTCACCATACTCGATCTCTTTACGACGAGAAACGATCGGCAAGTAAGCCTGGCAATAGCCTTCACCGACTGCTTTGATGTAAGCAAAACACTTATCAAATTCCCACTGGTTTAGATCATCAAAGAACAAACCGCCAACACCGCGAGTTTCATTACGATGTGGTAGGAAGAAGTATTTGTCACACCATGCTTTATGCTCTTGGTAAACATCGTCACCAAATGGCGCACAAAGCAGTTTTGCAGTGTCGTGCCATGATTGGCAATCTTCTTCAAATGGATAGAACGGCGTTAGGTCAAAACCACCACCAAACCACCAAATTGGGTCTTCGCCATCTTTTTCTGCAATAAAGAAGCGGACATTGGCGTGTGAAGTCGGTACGTAAGGGTTTTTAGGGTGAATAACCAAAGAAACACCCATCGCTTCAAAACGACGACCCGCTAGCTCTGGGCGATGCGCTGTCGCAGATGCTGGCATTTCTTTCCCTTCCACATGCGAGAAGTTCACACCTCCCTGCTCGAAAACAAGGCCATCACGCAAAACACGTGAGCGACCACCGCCACCCAGACGCTCTCCTTTTTCACGTTGCCATGCATCTTCGACAAAGACGGCCTTTCCATCTTCTTGTTCTAACTGCTGACAAATGGAGTCCTGAAGTGACATCAAGAACTGCTTTACGGCGTGCTTATCGATCGCTGACATACGTTATTACCTATTACGTGAAACCTAATGATGGCTGGCTAGCAGGGTTAACCCTGTCTTAATATTTGTGAAGTTTTAGCGTCACGAATCTCGCTGGGTTTATCACGACCGCTGGTCTCGCCACGAAGAATGGCGACCAGCTTATCACCCAACTGCTCTTCGACTTCTTCCGTGGTCATACACGGTGGTAAGCCGGAGAGATTCGCGCTGGTAGAGGTTAACGGCTTTCCGAATGCATTACACATTTTTTGCACCAAAGGATGATCAGTCACACGAACCGCAATTGAATCAAACTGCCCTGAAACCCAGTTGGATACTTTATCGCTCGCTGGCATGATCCAGGTGTATGGGCCTGGCCAAGTGGCATGAACAGTCTGTAATTGTTCTTCAGTCAACTGAGATTCATCAATATAAGGCAAGAGCTGATCATAACTTGCCGCGATGAGAATCAGCCCTTTTTCTACCGGACGCTGCTTGAGCTCTAATAGCTTTTGAATTGCTTCTGGGTTATCTGGATCACATCCGACACCAAAAACCCCTTCTGTTGGATAGGCAATCACTTCGCCTTGCTTGAGTGCGTTGAGCACTTGTTCAAAGTTATCCACCGATTACTTCCTATTTGTTTGACTGTGTTGTTTTCACTAAGTGTACAAATATTCATTCTCAGACACTAAAGCAATTTTTTATAAAATGTATCAATAGCGCCAACAACAAGACGCAAACGTTTGCTTGAGATAAAAATCCCCGTATAATGCGCACAAATTTATAGCTCACCTAATTTTTGCAGCTTAAAGGAGTTTGAGATGAAAGTCGGTATCATCATGGGTTCTAAATCCGATTGGCCAACCATGAAACTAGCAGCGGACATGCTAGACCAATTTGGCGTGCCTTACGAAACAAAAGTCGTGTCAGCACACCGAACTCCTCAATTACTGGCTGACTACGCTAGTGGCGCAAAAGAACGCGGCATCAAAGTTATCATCGCAGGCGCAGGTGGTGCAGCCCACCTACCAGGTATGGCGGCGGCGTTTACTAGTTTGCCAGTGCTTGGGGTTCCCGTTCAGTCTCGTGCACTGAAAGGTATGGATTCACTGCTTTCTATTGTACAGATGCCAAAGGGAATTGCGGTTGGTACATTGGCGATTGGCGAAGCGGGCGCAGCAAACGCCGGTATCCTAGCAGCGCAAATCCTAGGCACTCATGATGAAAACATCATGGCGAAGGTAGAAGCATTCCGTAATGAGCAAACGGAAACAGTTCTCGCAAATCCAAACCCTGCAGAGGATTAATCAGATGCATGTACTGGTTCTTGGTGCGGGTCAGTTGGCTCGTATGATGTCTCTGGCTGGTGCGCCACTGAATATTCAAATTTCAGCTTACGATATCAGCAGCGGTGATGTCGTTCACCCTTTAACTCAACAGGTACTTGGCCATGGCTTGGAAAATGCGATTACGCAAGTTGATGTGATTACTGCCGAGTTCGAGCATATTCCACATGACGTGCTCAAGGTTTGCGAAGCGAGCGGCAAGTTCCTACCAAGTACGCAAGCCATCAAAGCAGGTGGTGATCGCCGTATTGAAAAAGCACTGCTTGATGATGCTGGCGTGCGCAACGCGAAATACTACGTCATTGAAACTCGTGAAGACTTTGACCGCGCAATTGAACACGTTGGTATGCCAATGGTTCTGAAAAGTGCATTGGGTGGTTACGATGGTAAAGGTCAATGGCGCTTAAAAGAAGCTTCTCAAGTCGACGACATTTGGACTGAGATGTCGGAGTGCATCGCGGCAACACCAACTCAAGCGATTGTTGCTGAAGAGTTTGTTCCTTTTAACCGCGAAGTATCACTGGTTGGTGCTCGAAGCAAAGATGGCAGTGTGGAAGTGTACCCTCTGGCAGAGAATGTTCACACCAACGGTGTATTGAGTCTTTCTACTGCGATTGATGCGCCAGGGTTACAGGAACAAGCAAAGCAAATGTTCACGGCAGTCGCAGATAGCCTAGATTACGTTGGCGTATTAGCGCTTGAGTTCTTTGATGTCGATGGGGCACTTTTAGTGAATGAGATTGCTCCACGCGTGCACAACTCTGGTCACTGGACACAGCAAGGTGCAGAAACGTGTCAGTTTGAAAACCATCTGCGCGCAGTGTGCGGCTTACCATTAGGTAGTACGAAATTGGTTCGTGAAACTTCAATGATCAATATTCTTGGTGAAGACACACTACCAGAAGCATTGTTATTAATGGATGGTTGCCACCTTCATTGGTATGGCAAAGAGAAACGTGCAGGTCGCAAGATGGGACACATCAACGTGTGTGGCGACTACCCAGGAGAATTGCACCGTAGGTTGTGCGCTCTGGCAGACATCTTAGACCCAATAGCTTTCCCAGCCGTGCAAGCGTTCGCTAAACAGCCTCAACACTAACGTTTGGCAGCAAAAAAATAAAAAAAGGGTCGCACGATGCGACCCTTTTTAATTCCTTTGATGTATTTACCCTTGTTGGGTGTGCTGGCACTTACGGTTGGCACATTGCAATTTCACACCACTGGCGAGTTTCTTCTCCACCAACAAAGTAAAACCACATTCTTCGCATCGCCCCTTGACCGGAGCAAGGTTCACAGCAAATTTGCATTTAGGGTAGTTATCACACGCGTAGAATGTTTTGCCAAATCGGGTTTTACGCTCAACCAAATGTCCTTTGCCACATTCAGGGCAAGCGTGTTGCTCTTGTGACTGCGCCTCTGGCTCTGGTTGATTAATCGACTCAATATGATGACAAGCCGGGTAATGGCTACAACCAACGAACATACCGTAGCGCCCTTGGCGGAGAACCAACTCATTGCCACACTCAGGACAAGGCACACCCAACTCTTTCACGATGTGACCATCATTGCTGTGTAGCGGTTTAATGTAATCACAGCTTGGGTAATGGTTACAGCCGAGAAATGGGCCATGTTTTCCGTGCTTGAGAGTCAGCTCACCACCACATTTTGGACACGGCTCGTGCTCCAAAGCGTGTTCATGGGCAGAGAAAAGGGTGTTGTCGATTTTACTACTCATACTTACCGTTTCGTGAAAAACACACAAAAAGACAAACTCGCGTTTATTCTAGCTAAACTCGAACTTGCCCAGATGGTTAGTGAAGAATCCCTTGTTCCTTGGTGTACAACAGCTCTTCCATTAGCGTGTAAGCGTTTTCGTTGCCAGGCACATTAAACAGCACCATCAGAATGATCCATTTGAGGTCTTCAAGCTCAAACTCACTCGTTTCTAATCCCATCACTCGGTCAATCACCATTTCGCGAGTTTCTGTGGTTAACACATTGATTTGCTCGAGAAACAATAGAAATCCTCGGCATTCCAAATCTAAACGCTGCGTCTCTTTCGCTGTGTAGATACGAGTTGATGACGAAGCCATGCAAGTCGAGATTGCAGAAGAGGTGTCACTTTGCTGCAATGCGGCAAGCTCTTCTAACCAGACAAGGGCTTTGTAGATATCTTTTTGTTGGAAGCCTGCACGAAGCAACTCTTCTTCCAACTCGTCTTGTTCGACCTGTAACTCTGCATCGCTATGGATGTAGGTTTCGAATAGATACATCAGTATATCCATCATCATAGCTAGCCCCTCCCCTTTCGAATATAGCCACCTGAAACCGCAACGACATGCCCAGAGAGTTCTAACTCTAAGAGCTGCATCATGACTTCTTGGACAGGTATATTGGTCCTGTTTGCAAGAATATCAACCGGTGTAGCTTCACTTCCTACGTTAGCTAACAGCTGAGGAAATGGCAATTCTTCTTCATCATTTAACGTAGAAAATAAATCGGTACTCTGATTAATAGACCAATCAAGCAAGGACTGTATTTCATCTAAGACATCTTTCGTCTTTTCTACGAGGCAAGCGCCATGACGTATCAACTGGTTTCCACCGCAGGCATTGGGGGCATTGATTGACGCTGGCAGCGCAAATACTTCTCGACCTTGCTCAAGCGCGTAACGAGCTGTAATTAACGAGCCGCTCTTTTTCGCCGCCTCGACGACCAGTACACCAAGCGATAATCCACTAATAATACGATTACGACGCGGGAAGTTTTCTGGGCGCGGCTTGGCATTAGGCCGAAACTCAGACACCAAAGCCCCGTGTTCAATAACACGTTGCGCTAAACTACGATGACGTGCTGGATAAATATTTGCTAAACCAGATCCTAGCACCGCAATCGTCTTACCACCGGCTTGCAACGCACCATCATGCGCATGACCATCAATGCCTAAAGCGAGACCACTGGTGACAATAAAATCGTGCTGAACAAACTCTGCAGCAAACTGACGTGCATGCTGTAATCCATCAATACTCGCATTTCGACTGCCAACCATCGCGATTTGTGGCTGAGAGAGACAAGTAGGGTTTCCTTGAACAAAAAGTAGAGGTGGCGGTGCAACGATTTGTTTGAGTTGAGGTGGATAACGCGGGTCAGTCAGTGTCAGGATATGATGATTTGTAGAAGCCTCAAGCCAGCTTAAACAAGCATCGACTTCTTTATCTGTTGAAGCCCAAGCTTGAATTTGCTTAGTTGTTAACCCAAGTTGTTGTAGCTGTTCAGGAGAGAAGTTTACGATGTTACGTGGCGTGTCTCTTGCCAGTAGCTTATTCATTTTGACGCCGCCAATGCCTGGTAAACAACTCAGTTTTAACCAGGCAGCGAGATCATCGTTATTTCGTCGATTCATCGATGGTTAATTCGTCCGCCAACGGTGACACCACCGAAATATCTTGGTTAATGGGTTTAGTACTGTTAGTGATCAGTGCCAAGCTAAAGTACTCATAAGGACGAATGACCAGCAACTCACCAACTTTGCTTTGAGGCAAAGTAATTTTCTTATCAAGCACGCCAAACTCTTTCTTGAACTCATCGCCGTCTTTGTAAACTGGGTGCGCGTCTTCTTTTAAATCAAACACACTGCCTTGCTTCAGATTGTCTGACGTGCCTTTATCAATCACCACGACTTGGTTAGTTGAACTAAAGCGAATGCCTTCGATATTACCTAGCAACTTTGCAGAACTGCCTTGTGGCGACGGCAGCGGATAGAACGTAGTCGTGAAGTCAGTATTCTCAACCGATTGATTTGGCAACGCGATATCGTTACGTAGGATTTCTTGCATTTGCGATGTAAGCTTCAAACCTGAATAATCACTCGAAGCTTCAACGAGCTCGCCTTTGGCAATCAAACGCAGCGCGGTAATCTCTTCGGACACATCGTCACGCGAAAAGGTAGCTACTGGTCGGTAAATAGCCCAACCTGTCGCGGTCTGATTGCCATTGATATACAGCACATCTTCTGCAGTCAGATACTTACTGCCTTTGCTGCTACCCATCACTTTTGCTGCTCTGTTCAACGAATCTTTATCTAGCAACCGATCCGATTGAAGGTAAGGCATCACCAAACCTTCCGCAACGGTTGGTACGGCTTTCTTTTCTGTGATGCGAGCTTTCGGGCTCAGCTTCTTAACCGGTTTTAGGCTCAACACGGGCTGACCGTTAATCCACACCAAAGACAGCTTGTCTCCGGGATAAATTAAATGAGGGTTATCGATTTCCGGGTTTACTTGCCATAAACGAGGCCACAACCACGGGCTATCTAAGTACATGGCCGAAATATCCCATAGCGTATCGCCCTTCACGACTACATACGTTTGTGGCGCATCATCTTTAACAGTCAGTGGGTTCGCATCCACATTTGCTACAGCGTTGAAAGAGAAAAGTAACGGCAACGTAACACTGGCAACGTTGCGGAAAATTCGATTCATGACCCTCGTCCTTGGTCTATTAAGCAGGAACCAGAATGGAAATTGGTGCAAGGATGCTGTCATTTAGGCTATAAAATGTCTAGAATTGAGCCAACAAGGTTTGTGCTGTTTCGGCACAGTTCAATATTTCGAGTGAATATGTCTGTATTACAAGTATTAACATTCCCGGATGATCGCCTGCGCACAGTCGCAAAGCCTGTTGAAGCGGTGACCCCTGAGATTCAAAAAATCGTCGATGACATGATTGAAACCATGTACGACGAAGAAGGTATTGGCCTTGCTGCAACGCAGGTTGATATCCACAAACGTATCGTAGTGATTGATATTTCAGAAACTCGCGATGAGCCGATGGTGCTAATCAACCCTGAGATTCTGGAAAAGCGTGGCGAAGATGGCATCGAAGAAGGCTGTCTGTCGGTACCAGGTGCACGCGCACTTGTGCCTCGCGCTGCAGAAGTTACCGTTAAGGCACTGGATCGTGATGGCAAAGAGTTCACCTTTGAAGCCGACGACCTGCTAGCGATTTGTGTTCAACACGAGCTTGATCACTTACAAGGTAAGCTGTTCGTGGATTACCTATCGCCACTGAAACGCAAACGCATTCAGGACAAGCTAGCGAAAATCAAACGCTTTAACGAGAAGCAGCAAAACGCTTAATCTCGAACCATACCAATTAGAAGGAAGTCTACCTTGAGTCAGTCTTTACGAATTGTCTTTGCAGGTACTCCGGATTTCGCCGCCCGTCACTTGGCGGCGTTGTTGTCTTCGGAGCATGAAGTCATCGCGGTTTACACAAACCCAGATCGTCCAGCGGGTCGTGGCAAAAAATTGGCTGCGCCACCGGTAAAACAACTGGCGCTAGAACACAATATCCCGGTTTACCAACCTGAAAGCTTTAAGTCCGACGAAGCGAAACAAGAACTTGCCGATCTGAACGCCGACCTCATGGTTGTCGTGGCGTACGGTATGCTGCTGCCACAAGCGGTTCTTGATACCCCTAAACTGGGTTGTATCAACGTACATGGTTCTATCCTACCTCGTTGGCGTGGTGCGGCTCCAATCCAACGCTCTATTTGGGCGGGCGATGCAGAAACTGGCGTGACCATCATGCAGATGGATATCGGTCTCGACACTGGTGATATGCTGAAGATTGCAACTCTGCCAATCGAAGCGACAGATACCAGCGCTTCAATGTACGAAAAATTGGCTGAGCTTGGTCCAGAAGCCCTGATTGACTGCCTAGTAGACATTGCTGCGGGTAAAGCAGTGCCAGTGAAGCAAGACGATGAGCTCGCGAACTATGCGAAAAAGCTCAGCAAAGAAGAAGCACGCATCAACTGGAACGACGATGCGGCGCACATTGAGCGCTGCGTTCGTGCATTTAACCCATGGCCAATGAGCCACTTTGAGGCGGCAGAAAACAGCATCAAAGTATGGCAAAGCCGTGTGGCAGAGCAAACCAGTGACAAGCCAGCCGGCACCATCGTACAAGCAGATAAAACCGGTATTTATGTTGCGACAGGCAACGGCGTACTGGTGCTAGAGCAACTGCAAGTTCCTGGCAAAAAAGCCATGTCAGTTCAGGATATTCTGAACTCGCGTGCGGCTTGGTTTGAAGTGGGCACTCTGCTGGTTTAAGCCATACTAGGGGTTATTATCCCCAATTATACGAACTTTTAGAGGGCAGAGATGCCCTCCTTTACTTTAAGGTACTCATCATGAATGTTCGCGCTGCGGCTGCTAACGTCCTGTATCTTGTCGTCGACAAGGGCCACTCACTTTCAAGCGCTCTTCCAGCGGCTCAACAAACGGTACGACCTCGTGACCACGCTCTGTTACAAGAGATCTGTTACGGTGCGCTACGTTACCTCCCTCGCCTAGAAATGATCGCAAACCAGTTGATGGATAAGCCGCTCAAAGGCAAACAACGTGTATTCCATCACCTAATTCTGGTTGGTATTTACCAACTGAGCTTCATGCGTATTCCTGCGCACGCAGCAGTCGGTGAAACGGTTGAAGGCACTAAAGAGCTGAAAGGTCCTCGTCTGCGTGGTTTGATTAACGCGGTATTGCGTAACTACCAGCGCAACCAAGAAGAACTCGACCAAATGGCCGTCAGCAACAACGCTGGCAAGTACGGTCACCCAAGCTGGTTACTAAAACTGCTGCAAGAGGCCTACCCACAGCAATGGGAAAGCATTGTTGATGCGAACAACCAAAAAGCACCAATGTGGCTGCGTGTGAACCATCAACACCACACTCGTGATGAATACCTTGCGCTGCTCAAAAATGAAAACATTGATAGCACGCCACACACAGAAGCAATGGACGCCATAAAATTGGCCGCACCATGTGATGTGATGAAGCTACCTGGTTTTGAAAAAGGTTGGGTTTCGGTCCAAGATGCGGCGGCGCAGCTCTCGATCAACTACCTAAAACCACAAGACGGCGAACTGATTTTAGATTGCTGTGCTGCGCCAGGTGGCAAGACTGCGCATATTCTAGAGCGCACGTCGGGCAGTGAAGTGGTCGCGATTGACTGCGACGACACACGCCTGAAACGTGTGCATGAAAACCTGAAGCGTCTCAACCTTCAGGCAAAAGTGGTTTGCGGTGATGCGCGTAATCCACAAGAATGGTGGCAAGGCGAGCAATTTGATCGCATTTTGCTGGATGCCCCATGTTCTGCGACTGGCGTGATTCGTCGTCACCCAGACATCAAATGGCTACGTCGTGCAGACGACATCGCCGCATTAGCAGAGCTACAGAGTGAAATTTTTGATGCCATGTGGACGCAACTGAAACCCGGCGGCACAATGGTTTACGCGACTTGTTCAATCACACCGCAAGAAAACGTGGAGCAAGTAAAAGCGTTTTTAGCACGTACCGCGGATGCGCAACTGCTGGATTCTGATCCCGACCAGCCTGGTCGTCAAATTCTACCAGGCGAAGAAGATATGGATGGTTTCTACTACGCAGTGCTAACTAAAACACACGCGTAACAGCATGCTAAATAGGGCGATTGGAGTGATTTCAATCGCCTTTTTCAGATACGAGAAAAGAGTATGAAGATCATTATTCTTGGTGCAGGTCAGGTTGGCGGCACACTGGCAGAAAACCTAGTGGGTGAAAACAACGACATCACCATCGTCGACAATAATGCCGACCGACTGCGTGAATTGCAGGACAAATACGACCTGCGTGTGGTCAATGGCCATGCGAGCCACCCAGACGTGCTGCATGAAGCTGGCGCGCAAGACGCCGATATGCTCGTCGCAGTAACCAACACTGATGAAACCAACATGGCTGCCTGTCAGGTCGCGTTCACTCTATTCAATACCCCAAACCGCGTTGCACGTATTCGCTCTCCAGAATACTTGGCAGAAAAAGAAGCCCTGTTTAAATCTGGCGCTATTCCTGTTGATCACCTTATCGCACCAGAAGAACTCGTCACGAGCTACATCGAACGTCTGATCCAATACCCAGGCGCGCTGCAAGTGGTGAGCTTTGCTGAACAGAAAGTCAGCCTAGTGGCGGTGAAAGCCTACTATGGTGGCCCGCTGGTGGGTAATGCGCTGTCTGCTTTGCGTGAGCACATGCCGCACATCGATACCCGTGTGGCGGCTATTTTCCGCCAGGGTCGCCCGATTCGCCCACAAGGTACCACCATCATTGAAGCCGACGATGAAGTGTTCTTCGTTGCAGCAAGTAATCATATTCGCTCAGTGATGAGTGAGCTTCAGCGCCTAGAAAAACCGTACCGCCGCATCATGATTGTTGGCGGGGGTAACATCGGCGCAAGCTTGGCAAAACGCCTAGAGCAAACTTACAGCGTGAAGCTGATTGAGCGTAACTACCAGCGTGCAGAAAAGCTCTCTGAGCAACTAGAAAACACCATCGTGTTCTGCGGTGATGCGGCAGACCAAGAGCTTCTCTCGGAAGAGAACATCGACCAAGTCGACGTCTTCATCGCGCTGACCAACGAAGATGAAACCAACATCATGTCTGCAATGTTGGCAAAACGCATGGGCGCCAAAAAAGTGATGGTGCTGATCCAACGTGGCGCTTATGTAGACCTGGTACAAGGCGGCGTAATTGATGTAGCAATCTCACCTCAGCAAGCCACTATTTCAGCCTTGCTAACGCACGTTCGTCGCGCTGATATCGTAAACGTGTCCTCACTTCGCCGCGGTGCTGCGGAAGCGATTGAAGCCGTCGCTCACGGTGATGAAAGTACATCTAAAGTGGTTGGACGTGCAATTGGAGATATAAAACTTCCACCTGGGACCACCATTGGTGCTATCGTTCGTGGCGAAGAAGTTCTTATTGCCCACGACCGTACGGTCATCGAGCAGGATGACCATGTGGTGATGTTCCTGGTCAACAAAAAATACGTATCAGACGTCGAAGCGCTATTCCAGCCGAGTCCATTCTTCCTCTAGGATTTTCCTATGGTCAACTTACGTCCCGTACTGTTTGTTATCGGGCTAGTTTTATCCAAACTGGCCCTGTTTATGTACGTGCCGACTTTGGTCGCTTTCTTTACCGGTACGGGGGGATTCCTCGATTTCGCCCAAGCCGTTGTGATCACGCACCTTGCCGCCTTCATCTGCCTAACGATAGGTCGAACCGCCAAGTTCAAACTCAGCGTACGCGATATGTTCCTCATCACCAGTTTGGTTTGGACCATCGCGAGTGCGTTTGCCGCCTTGCCATTTGTGTTTATCAACCACATCAGCTTCACCGACGCCTACTTCGAAACGATGTCGGGTATCACCACGACGGGCTCAACGGTGCTCAGTGGCCTAGACAACATGGCGCCGAGCATCTTGCTATGGCGCTCTATTTTACAGTGGCTTGGTGGCATTGGTTTTATCGTGATGGCGGTAGCAGTGTTACCTATGCTGAATGTCGGTGGTATGAAGCTATTCCAAACCGAATCATCAGATTGGTCGGATAAAAGTAGTCCAAGAGCGAAAACGGTCGCCAAAAACATCGTAGCGGTTTATTTAATGCTAACGGGCTTATGTATTTTGGGCTACTTGGTCACTGGCATGAACCTGTTCGAAGCAATCAACCATGCCTTTACTACGCTATCGACGGGTGGATACTCTACATCTGATGGGTCAATGAACCACTTCTCTAATGGCGCACACTGGGTGGCCACTACCTTTATGTTCTTAGGTGGTTTGCCGTTTTTGCTCTTTATCGCCGCGTTACGTAAACGCCGTATTGATGTGTTGGTTAACGACGCTCAAGTTAGAGGATTTGCGTACCTGTTCGTATTCTCAAGCTTAGTGATTTCAGCTTGGTTAGTGATTCGAGATGGGTACACCATTTTGGATGCCCTGCGAGTGTCGATGTTTAATATTGTCTCTGTCGTCACCACAACTGGCTTTGGCTTAGAAGACTTCACCGCATGGGGCGCATTACCCACCACTCTTTTCGCATTCTTAATGATGGCGGGGGCATGCTCAGGATCAACGTCTGGCGGGATCAAAATCTTCCGCTTCCAAATTGCAATGACGCTGCTAAACAAACAAATGATGAAGTTGATTCACCCTTCAGGAGTGTTTGTACAGCGTTATAACCAGCGACCGGTGAATGATGATATTGTTCGCTCAGTGGTGGCATTTGGCTTGATGTTTTTTATCACTATTATCTTTATCGCGGGTTGTTTAAGTGCACTAGGCCTCGACCCTGTGACCAGTATTTCTGGCTCAATCACCGCCGTTGCCAATGTTGGCCCTGGTATGGGCAGTGTGATTGGCCCAACAGGCAACTTCGCGCCTCTGCCCGATACTGCCAAATGGCTCTTAAGCTTTGGGATGTTAATGGGCCGCTTGGAAATTCTGACTATTCTTGTACTGTTCTTTCCTGCGTTTTGGCGCCGCTAAGCAGACTCTAATTAAAAGGTATAACAATGAAAACATGGATTACTCTGGCGACCCTACTTGCCGCCTCATCCACATACGCCGCCGAGGTCATCACTTTAGCTGATGGTCGAGAAGTGAAGTTGAACGATGACTTTACCTGGGAATACGTCATGAAAAAACCGGCGCAGCAAGCGACGGAGACACAAACAACAGCAAGCGTAGTTGAAACAATCGCAGCTCCTGCGATTGCGACAATTCCAGTGGTAACGAAAACCGTTGGCACGACCGTGGTGGTAAACGCCAAAAAGCCAACCATGCAGCTATCAGATTCAGGTGTGGATGTATTGATTGGTTCAGCAAGCTATCAAAGCGGTGAGCTTATTTTACCTACATCAATCACTAACCAAAGCTCTCAATCTGTCATTCAAGTGGAAGTTGAGGTGCAAGTGTTTGATATGTCTGGTCAGCAACTGGCAAAAGAAAACGTGACGGTTTGGCAATCCATCAAGCGCATGGCGGATACCTACCTGCGACCACAGCAAGCGGAACAAGGTAAGAGCATTAAATTGGCTGTACCGCAATCACAGCAATACCAGTTTTCTGCCAAAGTGCTAGAGGTAAAAACTCGCTAATACGTGTTTAATATTCTTTGTTGAGCCTATCGGCTAGATAGGCTCAACAAAGTAATAAATCGCAAAGAAATGGCACACGCAGCCAGCCAAAACAAAGCCGTGCCAAATCGCATGGTTAAAGGGAATGCGCTTCGCGACGTAGAAAATTACCCCTAGTGAATACACAATTCCACCAGCAGCAAGCAGTGTAAGTCCGCCGACATCCAAGTTAATAGCTAATTGATAAATCACAATCAACGATAACCATCCCATCACCAAGTACGTCATCAAAGAAAGCTTTTTAAATCGATAGACGAACGCAACTTTCATGATGATGCCGATCAACGCAATGCTCCAAATAACGATCATCAACCCAAATGCTAGAGGTGTTCTTAAGCTGACTAACAAGAAAGGGGTATAGCTGCCTGCTATCAAAAGATAAATAGCACAGTGGTCGAAGGTTTTTAGCCAACGTTTCGCTTTGGGATAAGGGATCGCATGATAGAGCGTCGAGGCCAAAAATAGCACGATAATACTCGCACCATAAATCGCCATACTGGTAAGCGTTAAAGTGTCAGCTTGATGGTCTATGGCTTTAACTAACAGCAGTATCAAGCCAACAATACCAAAAATCATCCCTATACCGTGGGTGATGGTATTGGCCAGTTCTTCACGTTGACTGTATTGAGGTTTCTGCAGCTCGGACATCAATGCGCCTATACTAGAGTTTGAAATTTGCTCTAGTATGGCACATTAGGCTTACACGTGTAAGCTTAAATTAAGACTCATGAACGGCAGTAGTTTGATCGAGATAATTGAGTACCAGTTCGCCAACTTGATCTGGCTTAGTCGTGGCAGGGATGGTCAGCTCTCGCTTGAGTTTGCCACTACCCAGTAAGCTCGCGAGCATGCCACCTTGCCCCTTGCGTGTGCGGTCAACTTCAAACCATAACTTGAGTTCTTGCTCACTTCGGTGGGCAACAAATTCTAATTCGCGCCACACGCCGTGGTAAGGTCCGTCGGTTGGCACCAGTTCAAACTCTTGCACAAATGGTAGATCGAATCCTTTCACTTCCTCGCATTCCACCTGGCGAATTCGTAAACCTTGCGCTTCAAATGCAGATAGTACCGCATCCATCAGTGGATCAGGTCGAACGGTGAGGATGTCTTTATCAGTCGGATCCAAAGCAGCGGCAACGTCTAAGCCGGTTTCTAACCATACTTTGGCATCACCAATGGTGATAGGCGTGTTCCAAGGCACATCGAGCTTAACATCGAAGGTACGCTCTTCGCCGGAATGGATGGTAAATGCGTAAGGGAGACTCCACTTAGCAAGCACATGAGTTTGAGGTACTCGGCGCATGCTGTGTCCTTCTCGCGCACCACGGTCATCAGGGGCTTCTGCGATGTAGCGGCAACAGAGTTTTAAATCAATGTTGTCGATCGCTTGTTCAGTCGCACCACCATATACATGGATAGACACATCCACACTTTGACCTGGGTATAGCACGTCTTGGTTTAAGATTGAGTCGACGTTCGCGCTCCCAATCCCAAAACTGGCAAGTGTCTTCTTCAAAAATGACATAGGCACCTCCTTCATCGAGATCTCATACTACTACTGCTGATCGTGGGATCAAACAAAAATTGCCTCGAACATCGCGACAAAATGACAAAATCTAAACAATTCAATTGCTCAACTATCGACCAATTATTACAAGGATGCTAATCTTACACTTGATATGCATGCATATCGGTATTCCTGACTCATTAACTGGATTGGCGAGAGCCAGAAGAGTGATTCTTCAATCTTGTTGGAGCCTAGCTCATAATGATTCAGGCCATTACATCGGCAATGGATATGCCTGACAGTTAGGTAAATTAATGCGCCCAACAACAGTCAGGTTCGCACACACTAATACTAGTGCAATGCGCCGCCGCAGTGGCTTTACTACTGCACCAAAGGCAAAGCAAGTTGCGCCAGCAATGACATTGGTTGAGAAGACAGCAATGATGTCGAGTGTTCCGGCCAAAGTTATCAAAGCAGCTTAATCAAAAGCGCGGCGCCAGCTGCGCTTTTTTCTTTGCACGCAACTCATAAAACTTCAAAGACTTAGAACAAACCACGGTGAAAGAGATCGTTTTTCCTATTTGGTCTTAGCAAAGCAATTTGGTACCTTTACTGCTAATTACACCTATAAATTCTGTGGAGAAAGAAATGAAGTGTCATCGCATTGAAGAGCTGCTTGAGCTACTAGAGCCTGAATGGCATAAAGATCAGGAGCTGAACCTATTGCAGTTCATCGTTAAGCTGGCAAAAGAAGCAGGCTATGAAGGAAAGCTAGAAGATCTGACCGACGATGTACTGATCTACCACCTTAAAATGCGTAATAGCAGCAAAGATGAAATGATCCCTGGACTCAAAAAAGACCAAGAGGACGATTTTAAAACGGCGATCCTACGCGCTCGTGGCATCATCAAATAACCAGCTCAACAGCCAGTATTCTTTAAGCGACTCTCTCTGTGAGTCGCTTTTTTATAACCAAAGTTTTTAGTCCCACAATTGGTTATAACTGTTCAGCCAATTATCAGGTTAACTGTACTGATTTTTGTTGTTAAACATTGACTGCGTTAAAGAAAAGGAATTGTTATTGATTGTATAATCGCCGTTCATCAGTATTTACTAAAATAATTATGTCCGGTCATGATTTATGATAAGGACGAAGTAGCAATGTCATCGAGCGACATCAATAGAAATGACGCCGTACATTATAAAAGCCTAAGAAGGATGAGTGCATGAGTCAGGATAAGATCGATATCAAAGATGTGACTCCTAAAACCTACAACCCTAAGACTCATAAAGGGAATGGGGATCGGTTCAACCCAAGTAATCGCATCTATGTACGCGAAAGCAAAGGGACTTACCAGAAACTGCGTCGTTACGGTGGTTGGTTCTTACTGCTTCTCTTCGCTTTGATACCGTGGATCCCTTACGGTGAACGTCAAGCGATCTTGCTCGACATTGGCAACCAGCAGTTCAACTTTTTCGGTACCACATTGTATCCGCAAGATCTTACCCTACTCGCCTTGCTATTTGTGATCGCGGCGTTTGGGTTGTTCTTTATTACCACCTTCTTAGGTCGAGTTTGGTGTGGCTATCTCTGCCCACAAACCGTCTGGACCTTCATGTATATCTGGTTTGAAGAGAAGCTCGAAGGTAGTGCCAATAAACGCCGCAAACAAGACTCCAATAAGCTGACGGCGAATTTAGCGATGCGTAAAACCGTCAAACATATAGCTTGGTTTACCATAGCGCTCGCCACTGGTTTTACTTTTGTTGGCTACTTCGTACCAATGAAGCAATTGGTTATCGACTTTTTCACCTTTAACGCCAACTTCTGGCCCGTCTTTTGGGTAATGTTCTTTGCCATTTGTACTTATGGTAATGCTGGTTGGATGCGTTCCATCATGTGTATTCACATGTGTCCTTACGCGCGCTTCCAGTCTGCCATGTTTGATAAAGACACCTTCATCGTTGGCTACGATGCAAAACGTGGGGAAAAACGTGGCCCACGTCCGCGTAAAGCCGATCCAAAGCAACTTGGTTTGGGTGATTGTATTGATTGTGATTTGTGTGTGCAGGTGTGCCCAACAGGTATCGATATTCGTGACGGCTTGCAGTATGAATGTATCAACTGTGGCGCCTGTATTGATGCGTGTGACAACACCATGGATCGCATGGGCTACGAGAAAGGCCTAATTAGTTACACCACCGAGCACCGCTTATCGGGTAAGAGTACCAAAGTCATGCGTCCGAAGCTGCTGGGCTATGGAGCTGTGCTACTGGTCATGATTGGTCTGTTCTTTGCCCAAATTGCAGCGGTAGACCCAGCAGGCATGAGTGTTATTCGCGACCGTAACCAACTGTTCCGCGTTAATAGCTCGGGAGAAGTAGAAAACACCTACACCCTCAAGGTGATCAACAAAACTCAGCAAGTGCAAGAGTACTCGTTGGATGTTGAAGGGCTATCCGATGTAAGCTGGTATGGTAAGCAGACAATTCAGGTCCAGCCAGGTGAGGTATTGAACCTGCCAATGAGTCTTGGTGCCGATCCTGACAAGCTAAACTCTGCGATTACGACAATTCAGTTTATACTCACCGATAAGAGCAACGAATTCACTATTGAAGTAGAAAGCCGTTTTATTAAAAAACTATAGCGCTACTTCAGTGACTAACGGAAAAAGGCTCAGTAATGAGCCTTTTTGTTTATATGTCCCAAAGTATGTTTAACTTTGACGCCCTTACCCCAGACTTTATGTGGTACGCGTTAGAAAGCATCGGCGTTCGCGCAGAATCAGGCTTTCTTCCCCTCAATAGCTACGAAAACCGTGTTTATCAATTCACTGACGAAGAGCGTCGTCGTTATGTCGTCAAGTTTTACCGTCCTGAACGTTGGAGCAATGAACAGATCCAAGAGGAACACGACTTTACTTTAGAGCTGATTGGCAATGAGATCCCCGTCGCACCACCTGTGCGCATCAACGGTGAAACCCTGCATCACTATCAAGGCTATGCTTTTGCGCTGTTTGATAGCGTGGGTGGTCGCCAATACGAGGTTGACAATTTAGATCAGCTCGAAGGTGTAGGGCGTTTCCTTGGCCGCATCCATAAAGTCGGCAGCCGCCAAGCCTTCCAACATCGCCCTACGATCGGCTTACAAGAATACCTGTATCAACCAAGAGAGATTCTGCAAAACGCCAATATGATTCCAATGCACTTGGAGAACAGCTTCTTCAATGACTTGGATATGCTGATCAAATCAATTGAAAGCCACTGGCAAGAAGGCTTCAATATCATTCGTTTGCATGGCGATTGCCACCCAGGCAATATTTTGTGGCGAGATGGCCCTATGTTTGTTGATTTGGATGACGCTCGTAACGGCCCTGCAGTACAAGACTTATGGATGCTATTGAACGGTGAACGCCAAGACAAACTGATGCAGTTGGATATTGTTTTAGAGGCTTACCAAGAGTTTTGCGACTTTAATCCTGCAGAATTGAAACTAATCGAGCCACTTCGCGGTCTACGAATGGTGCACTATATGGCATGGCTAGCAAAACGTTGGCATGACCCTGCATTTCCTCTCGCTTTTCCATGGTTTAATGAGCCAAAATACTGGGAAGGTCAGGTCCTTGCATTTAAAGAGCAGATCGCCGCTTTAGAAGAAGCACCGCTGTCTTTAATGCCTCAATGGTAAGTCAGGCCAAAAATTCAAAAATGGAGATATTTCGATGAAAAAACTGTTCGCACTGTTTTCTATGCTGATGTTAAGCCTGTCGGCACATGCAGCGCAATTCAAAGAAGGTGAACATTACAAAGTATTGGATCTTGAGGCATCAAAAAAACCTCTTGTGACGGAGTTTTTCTCTTTCTACTGCCCGCATTGCAATAGCTTTGAACCAGTTATCCAGCAACTGAAAAAGCAGTTGCCAGAAGGTACTAAGCTATTAAAAAACCATGTTTCTTTCATGGGTGGCAACATGGGCCCATCAATGAGCAAAGCCTACGCAACGATGGTTGCACTAAAAGTGGAAGACAAAATGGTGCCAGTGATGTTTAACCGCATCCACAATCTAAAGAAGGCGCCACGTAATGATGAAGAACTTCGTCAAATCTTCCTTGATGAAGGTGTAGACGCGAAGAAATTCGACTCTGCATTCAAAGGCTTTGCGGTTGATTCCATGGTTCGCCGTATGGACAAGCAATTTGAAAACAGCGGTCTAACCGGCGTTCCTGCGGTTATCGTTAACAACAAATACCTAGTTCAAGCACAAAGCATCAAAACGATGGATGAGTACTTCTCTCTGGTGAACTACTTGCTGACACTAAAATAAGCACATCGATATCAATCAAAAGGGGAGCACATCGCTCCCCTTTTGTTTACTTGTAAATCTCTTGTAGTAACCGATCTTTTTCTTGCCACACATCACTCAGCCATTGCTGAAATTGCCGCTTATAGGGCTTATCGTTGAAGTAATCACCAAGCACTCTTTCATCAACGGGTAACACATTTACACGCACAACCACCTTGCTCATGCGGCCCATCAATAAATCCTTGAACGGTTTATGCGTATTTTCTGGGTACGCCAACGTCACGTCGATAATGCTCTCGAACTGTTCCCCCATCGCCGCTAACGTGTACGCAATCCCGCCCGATTTTGGTTGCAGCAAATATTGATAGTTTGCTTTACTCTTACGCTGCTTTTCTTCGGTAAATCGGGTTCCTTCGACATAGTTAACCACTGTGGTTGGAGTGTGTTTGAACTTAGCGCACGAGCGACGTGTCGTCTCTAAATCTTGACCTCGCTTATGAGGATTGCGGATCAGATACTCTCGCGAATAGCGACGCATAAATGGCATGTCGAGCGCCCAACACGCCATCCCGATGAAAGGCACATACAGCAGTTGTTGCTTGAGGAAAAACTTCGGCATGGGAATACGGTCTTTAAACACGCAGCAAAGCACAACAATATCGGTCCAACTGAGATGGTTACTGATCAGCAGATACCACCCGTCTTTTTTAAGCGCTTCACCGCCCTGAACATCCCACTCAACACGGTTAGATACCGCCAGAATGCACGCATTAACGGTAGCCCATAACCACATCACCTTATTGGCACAAACGGTCGCTATCGCTTTTAGCTTTACGCCAGGAAGCAATATTTTAAATACAGCGATAACACAAATTGCGAGTGAACAAACCGCAGAATTGAGAATCACAAAAGAAGCGTTAAAAAAAAATAACAAATATGCCAACATGATAGTCAAACAACAGTGATAATGTGTGAAGAATAAAACAGCGTGTAATTATACTGCGCCTTTGCCACATTGGAACATGCGTGGAAATGGTCAGATTTGTTACCGCAACCAATATGTGCACCACTCATTCGACAACAAGGAGATAACGAATGAAACCAAGGCTACTTCTCTTGCCTTTGGCCTTTGTCGTCAGTTCTGCTCAGGCTCAACTCGCTGAAACCGCAGGTTTTGGCGGTGAAATTTCGCTGAATGCCGGATTCATATCATCAGAATCCAATTTCAATACAGAAAATAGTAACACCATCGATTCTCTCGATAAGCGTGCCGATAGTGACAGTTCCGTTATCGCTGCACCGCTAGGGAGTGTGACATACACCTTTGGTAGCCGACTCAACCACCAAGTTTACGCCGGTACCACACGCTCAGATGTCGCGGTAGGTACACTCGCTTTTCAGTTGGGCTATCAACACGAGCTACAATCTGGCACCGTGCTCGATGTTTCCTATCTGCCGACGGTACTCAAAGGCGAAACTTGGCGCAACCCTTATCAAGTAGGAACCGCACGTAAAGAGACGGATGTTGACGGCAATGCGTATCGCTTTCAGATCAAAGGGTTGATTGATAAGAACTTCAACCTTGATCTTGCTTATGCTGATAAAGACATCGAGCAGGAGGAAGTGACAGACCGCTCACTTGCTCGCGATGCTAACCTTTACTATGTCAAAGGCGACTATCGCATTCCACTCAACCAAACATCTATGTTGCAACCCGCTTTCACCTACATCAATCAAGATGCCGACGGTAAGGCGGAGTCATTTGATTCGTACGGATTTGACATTAGCTGGTTTAAATTTATCAACCGTCATCGATTGGCCCTCACCGCGGGTTATGCATGGAAAGACTATCAAGCAGCTAGCCAAACTTTTGCTAAAACACGAAATGACGACACCATCAGCCTATTTGCGGCCTACGAATATCAAAACGTATTTGACTGGCAAGACTGGTCGTTCATTTCTTTAGCCGGCTATAGCCAAACTGACTCGAATATCACGTTTTATGAGGAGAAAGAGTACCTATTGTCGCTTGGTCTCAACTACACCTTCTAACGTCCTTCATCGCAACAAGGTGCTTACAAAACTTGTTGCGATGACACTTTGCTGTCTATACCGCTTGCGCCGTAAGCTGTTTCAGTAAACGGTCCATCGCTCGATACCCAAGTGCCTCGGCCAAGTGCGTTCGTTCAATTTGCTCCGCCCCATCCAGATCGGCGATTGTTCGCGCCACTTTGATAATACGATGATACGCACGAATCGAGAGTCCTAAACGGTGCAAAGCGGTTTCAAGAAACTCAGCATCACTCTTGTGCAAGGGACAAAACGCCTCAATTTCTCGACTACCTAGCAGTGCATTGACCTTACCACTGCGGTTTAGCATATTGTTACGCGCATGGCTCACACGCGCTTTTACGATAGCAGTCGGCTCACCGCGATCACCACCTTCTGCTAATGTCCCTTTTGGCAAAGCTGGGATTTCTAAAGACATATCAAAGCGATCTAACAGTGGTCCAGATAATCGACCAAGGTAGCGCAAAATAGCTTGTGGATTGGTGCGCGCTTGATTGCCTTCGTAATATCCTGTCGGGCTTGGGTTCAAGGCTCCAACTAATTGGAAGCGAGCCGGAAAGCGTGTTTTACCTTGCGCTCGAGAGATAATGATCTCGCCAGATTCGAGCGGTTCGCGTAACGAGTCTAGAACTTTACGATCAAATTCGGGCATTTCATCGAGAAACAATAACCCGTTGTGGGCTAAAGAGATCTCCCCTGGTCTGGGTACCGAGCCACCGCCGACTAATGCCGCCATTGAACTTGAATGATGCGGAGAACGAAACGGACGCGACTTCCAGTTATGCTCATTAATTTCACTCTGAGTCAACGATGCCACCGAAGCGGTTTCCATTGCTTCTTCGTCACTCATTTCCGGTAATAAGTCACACAAACGCGAAGCCAACATCGTTTTTCCAGTACCTGGCGGGCCAAGGAAAAGTAAGTTGTGGTTTCCAGCGGCAGCAATCTCCAGTGCTCGCTTACCTTGTTGTTGGCCAATAATATCTTGTAAGTCTCGACCATGTTTTTCGATCGTTTTTCGCTTAGGCGTTTGAAAAAGATTCAGTCGATGTTGACCACAAAGCTCGGCACATACTTCCAGTAATGATTGGGCCGATTTATGTTGTTCCTTCCCCACCAGCGCCGCCTGATCGCCATTCACATGTGGGACGACCAAATGACGTTGAATCTTACTGGCTTCCAGCGCAGCAGGCAGCACACCTTTTACAGGTCTCAGACCACCAGATAACGCTAACTCACCAACAAATTCGTAGTTTTTGAGCTTATCTGTCGCGATTTGCTCCGAAGCGGCCAAAATTCCCAATGCAATAGGAAGATCAAAACGCCCTCCCTCCTTGGGTAGATCTGCCGGAGCCAAGTTCACGGTGATCCGCTTAGCAGGAAATTGAAAGTTAGAATTAATGATCGCACTGCGTACGCGATCTTTGGACTCTTTTACCGTTGTCTCTGGCAAGCCTACTAAGGTAAACCCTGGCATGCCGTTGCTGATATGAACTTCTACACTAACCGATGGCGCTTGCACCCCGACGCTTGCTCGACTATGAATGATTGCCAGCCCCATACGTTCCTCAATTTTTTTGAACACTCTGTAAACAAATGTTTTATCTAGTTGGTTATGTTATATACCGCGTCCCAATTGAGAGTTAATGTGAAAAAAGAATGACTTTTTGCTTGTCATGCAGCGGAATTGTGTGATACCACTAATGACGCAAACAATTTCGTAGAACATTACACAACATTTTTTAACGAAAAAAGAACGACAGACAGATGAACCTTTTCGCTCATATCAACGCACTGCTAGCCCTGATTATCGTGGTCATTATTGGCACCGCGCGGGGTATTGTGGGCGAAAGGTAACCACAAATTACAAAAAACCCCCGCACTGAAAAGTCCGGGGGTTTTTTTACAACTACAAGTTGTCATCTGTCTAACCCTCGGACAGTTTAACGGGAAGAATGGGAGTGCACATGAAGTGCAATAAATATGGCAATCGCTACGAGCCACAACGTAGCAAAGGAGGTTTACGATGACTGGTGCACAACTTGTCGTAGCCGCTTTAAGACAGCAAGGCATCGAAACCGTTTTTGGCTACCCCGGCGGGGCCATCATGCCAATCTATGATGCTTTGTATGACGGTGGGGTGGAACACATCCTATGCCGTCACGAGCAAGGGGCCGCTATGGCAGCTATCGGGATGGCTCGTTCCACTCAAGACGTTGCTGTGTGCATGGCAACTTCTGGCCCAGGAGCCACTAACCTTGTTACCGGCCTTGCCGACGCTTTCCTTGACTCCGTACCTCTAGTTGCCATCACAGGCCAGGTTGCTAGCTCTCATATCGGTACCGATGCATTCCAAGAAATGGATGTGATCGGAATGTCCCTAGCCTGTACTAAGCACAGCTATCTCGTGACCGAAATTGAAGATCTAGCTCCGACACTTGCCGAAGCCTTTGAGGTCGCAAAAACCGGTCGTCCGGGTCCTGTCATTGTCGATATCGCCAAAGACGTTCAACTCGCTCAAGCACCTACAGACCTTCTTCCTCCATACATAGCACCAGCAATCGAAGATGTCAGCGCTGAAGATATCAAACGTGCGCAAGATGTGCTGGCAGCATCTACTCGCCCAGTGTTGTATGTTGGTGGTGGCGTGCAACTTGCGAAAGCAACCGATGCAGTACGCGAATTTCTTCGCTTAAACCCAATGCCTGCAGTTAGCACATTAAAAGGCCTCGGTACCATTGAACGCCATGATCCTCACTATCTTGGTATGTTGGGTATGCACGGCACCAAAGCCGCTAACCTAGTGGTTCAAGAAGCCGATCTATTGATCGTGGTTGGCGCGCGCTTTGATGACCGTGTGACGGGTAAGCTCGACACGTTTGCACCAAATGCGAAAGTGATTCACATCGACATTGATGCTGCGGAGATTCATAAACTGCGCCACGCCAACGCACCATTACGTGGCGACATCAACACCATTCTTCCTCAGCTAGAGCTGACTCAAGATATTTCACCGTGGGTTCATCACAGTGAAAGTCTGCGCAGCGGCTTTAAGTGGCGTTACGACCACCCGGGCGAGTTAATCTACGCACCGCTATTGCTTAAACAACTGTCTGACATGATGCCAGATAGCTCAATTGTCTCGACCGACGTCGGTCAGCACCAGATGTGGGCAGCGCAACATATCCAGCCACGCGAACCACAAAATTTCATCACTTCTGCTGGCCTTGGCACCATGGGCTTTGGCTTGCCAGCAGCGATGGGCGCTGCAGTCGCACGTCCTGATGATCAGTCTATCCTTATTACAGGTGACGGTTCATTTATGATGAACGTTCAGGAATTGGGCACGCTGAAGCGTCGGCAGATTCCAGTGAAGATTGTCCTTCTTAATAACCAACGTCTTGGCATGGTTCGCCAATGGCAGTCATTGTTCTTTGACGGTCGCCACAGTGAAACCATTCTTGATGACAACCCAGATTTCGTGATGTTAGCAAAAGCATTCGATATCCCGGGCAAAACCATCACCAAGAAAGAAGAAGTCGAACCTGCTCTCAAAGAGATGCTAGCGAGTGAAACTTCTTACATGCTTCACGTTTTGATTGATGAAGAAGAAAACGTGTGGCCATTGGTGCCACCTGGCGCATCAAACAGTGATATGTTGGAAAATACATAGGAGACAATCGCATGGACAGATATTTACTCGACATCAAAGCCGATGACAAACCGGTACTGTTGGAGCGCGTTCTACGTGTGATTCGTCACCGAGGCTTCGTGATCAAACAAGTCGCTGCTACGCAAAACCACGAAAGCAAAGTAGCCAGCGTCGAGATCATCGTCGACAGCGATCGACCAATCTCGTTTTTGATCAATCAAATAGAGAAGTTGTGGGACGTTCGTAAGGTTGAGGTGCTAAAAATCCGCAACGATGAACTGCCAAATCACAACTTACAACAACACGTAAGTGCATAAGGAAGGCAACAAATGGCAACGAAAACTGCAGATTTCATTTGGTTTAATGGTGAGATGGTTCCATGGGCAGAGGCGAACGTTCACGTTCTGACTCACGCAATGCACTATGGTACATCCGTGTTTGAAGGCGTGCGCTGTTACAACACACCAAAAGGCCCAATTGTCTTCCGTCACCGTGAGCATGCACAACGTCTAAAAGATTCTGCCAAGATTTACCGCTTTCCGATCCCTTTTTCTGTAGAAGAAATCATGGAAGCGACCCGCGAAACACTGCGCCAAAACAAACTCGACAGCGCTTACATTCGTCCATTGGGTTTTGTCGGTAATGTTGGCTTAGGCGTATGTCCACCAGTTGGCACTGAGATGGATCTAATCATTGCAGCATTTCCTTGGGGCTCTTACTTAGGCGAAGAAGCGCTAGAAAAAGGTGTCGATGCGATGATTTCAAGCTGGAACCGCGCTGCGCCAAACACCATCCCAACTGCGGCTAAAGCAGGCGGTAACTACCTATCTTCACTACTGGTTGGTGGTGAAGCGCGTCGTCACGGTTACGACGAAGGTATTGCGCTAAGCGTAGATGGTTACCTATCGGAAGGGGCTGGTGAAAACATCTTCGTTATCAAAGATGGCGTAATCACCACACCACCAGCAACTAGCGCGATTCTACCGGGCATCACTCGTGACTCGATCATGACAATTGCACGCGATAAAGGCTACGAAGTACGTGAAGCGAACATTGCTCGTGAAGCCCTTTACCTTGCCGATGAAGTCTTCATGACAGGTACTGCGGCTGAGATTGTACCAGTGGCAACCATCGACAAGATTGAAGTGGGTACTGGTAAGCGCGGCCCTATCACTAAAGAACTACAAGCAGCCTACTTTGGCCTATTTGACGGCACCACGGAAGATAAGTGGGGCTGGTTAGACTATGTGTACCCAGAACAGAAGTAAGAAGGATTAGGAAATGCCAAAATATAGATCAGCTACCACCACACATGGTCGTAACATGGCGGGTGCACGAGCACTGTGGCGTGCAACGGGTGTGAAAGAAGAAGACTTCGGTAAACCAATCATCGCCGTTGTAAACTCGTTTACTCAATTTGTTCCGGGTCACGTACACCTGAAAGACATGGGCCAGCTTGTAGCGCGTGAAATCGAAAAAGCCGGCGGCATCGCAAAAGAATTCAACACCATAGCGGTTGATGATGGTATCGCAATGGGTCACGGCGGCATGCTGTACTCACTGCCTTCACGCGAACTGATCGCAGACTCTGTGGAGTACATGGTCAACGCGCACTGTGCCGATGCCATGGTATGTATCTCTAACTGTGACAAAATCACTCCGGGAATGTTGATGGCATCTATGCGTCTCAACATCCCGGTTATCTTTGTTTCTGGTGGTCCAATGGAAGCGGGTAAAACCAAGCTTTCTGATCAGATCATCAAACTAGACCTTGTAGATGCGATGATCCAAGGCGCGGATCCAAAAGTGTCTGATGAGCAAAGCGAGCAAATCGAACGCAGCGCATGTCCAACGTGTGGATCGTGTTCAGGCATGTTCACTGCAAACTCGATGAACTGTCTAACGGAAGCACTGGGTCTTTCTCAACCAGGTAACGGTTCTATGCTGGCAACGCACGCTGACCGTGAACAACTGTTCCTTAATGCAGGTCGTCGCATCGTTGAACTGACTCGTCGTTACTACGAGCAAGATGACGAATCAGCACTGCCACGCAACATCGCTACGTTTGATGCGTTCGAAAATGCGATGGCACTGGATATTGCAATGGGTGGCTCAACCAACACCATTTTGCACCTGTTGGCTGCAGCGCAAGAAGGTGAAGTGGATTTCGATATGGAAGATATCGATCGCCTATCACGCCAAGTACCACACCTATGTAAAGTGGCACCATCTACCCAGAAATATCACATGGAAGACGTACACCGCGCTGGTGGCGTCATGGCAATTCTTGGTGAGTTAGATCGTGCAGGTCTTCTACACAATGATGCGCGCACCGTGCTTGGCCTTTCGATGAAAGAGCAGCTGGCGAAATACGACATCATCCAAACTGAAGACGAAGAAGTACTTAAGTTCTACCGCGCAGGTCCCGCGGGTATTCGTACTACTCAAGCGTTCTCACAAGATTGCCGCTGGGATCGCCTTGATGACGACCGTGCGGAAGGTTGTATTCGTACTATCGATCATGCCTTTAGCCAAGAAGGTGGCCTAGCCGTTCTATCAGGCAACATCGCATTAGATGGTTGTATCGTTAAGACTGCTGGTGTTGATGAGAGCATCCATAAGTTCACTGGTCCAGCCGTGGTATTTGAAAGCCAAGAAGACGCCGTAGAAGGCATCTTGGGTGGCAAAGTAAAAGCAGGCGACGTGGTTGTTATCCGTTACGAAGGCCCTAAAGGTGGTCCGGGCATGCAAGAAATGCTTTACCCAACCACTTATCTAAAATCGATGGGCCTTGGCAAAGAGTGTGCACTTCTGACTGACGGCCGTTTCTCTGGCGGCACATCAGGTCTGTCAATCGGTCACGCCTCTCCTGAAGCAGCAAACGGCGGTGCAATTGGCCTGGTAAAAGAAGGCGATATGATCGCAATTGATATTCCAAACCGTTCAATTTCACTCCAAGTGTCTGAACAAGAACTTGCTGAGCGCCGTGCAAAACAAGACGAACTAGGCTGGAAACCAGTTGACCGCCAACGTGAAGTTTCCTTTGCACTCAAAGCGTACGCGAGTATGGCAACCAGTGCTGACAAGGGTGCAGTACGAGACAAGTCGAAGCTAGAGGGCTAGCAATGATGGAAGCTCAACCCGAAAAACAAGTGAACCAAACTGGCGCAGATTATCTGCGCCAAATCCTTCGCGCACCTGTTTATGAAGTAGCAACAGTGACGCCACTGCAAGAAATGCCTCGTTTATCTGCACGTATCGGGAATAACGTGCAGATCAAGCGTGAAGATCGCCAACCCGTACACTCGTTCAAATTGCGCGGTGCATACAACATGGTGGCGAGTTTATCTGAAGCACAAAAAGCCGCTGGTGTCATTGCAGCATCGGCAGGTAACCACGCTCAAGGCATGGCGCTCTCTGGTACTAAGCTAGGCATCAAGACCACCATCGTAATGCCCAAAACCACACCAGACATCAAAGTCGATGCGGTACGCAGCTTTGGTGGCAATGTAGTGTTGCACGGCAGTAACTTTGATGAGGCAAAAGCCGAGGCAGAGCGTCTATCCGAGTTAAACGGGTACACCTTTGTCCCTCCCTTCGATCATCCACTGGTGATTGCTGGTCAAGGCACCATCGGCATGGAAATGCTGCAACAAAATGGTCACCTTGACTACATCTTCGTTCCTGTCGGTGGTGGCGGTTTGGCTGCCGGTGTTGCGGTACTCGTGAAGCAGCTCATGCCAGAAATCAAAGTCATTGCGGTCGAGCCAGAAGATTCTTCATGCCTCAAAGCGGCATTGGATGCAGGTGAACCAGTAGTATTAGACCAGGTCAGCATGTTTGCCGATGGCGTTGCAGTAAAACGCATTGGTGAAGAGACGTTTCGTCTATGCCAAAAGTACATTGATGGCCATATTGCCGTCTCTAGCGATGAAATCTGCGCAGCCGTAAAAGACATCTTTGAAGACACTCGCGCCATTGCTGAGCCTTCGGGCGCACTTGCTCTGGCAGGTTTGAAGAAGTTTGCTGAGCAAAACAAATTGCAAGGTAAGAATCTAGGAACTGTACTGTCTGGTGCAAACACCAACTTCCACGGTCTGCGTTATGTTTCTGAACGCTGCGAGCTTGGTGAAAAACGTGAAGGTCTGCTTGCCGTCACCATCCCTGAGCGTCAAGGTGCTTTCTTTGAGTTCTGTAACCTCATTGGCGGCCGTGCCGTGACAGAGTTTAACTACCGCTACAACGATGACGCATTGGCAAATATCTTTGTCGGTGTGCGTTTGCAAGGCGGTCAGGAAGAGCTAGAACATATCATTCACGACTTACGTGATGGTGGCTACCCAGTGGTTGATTTGTCTGATGATGAAATGGCGAAGCTGCACGTGCGCTACATGATTGGTGGTAAGCCGTCTAAGCCGCTTAAAGAGCGCCTATACAGCTTTGAATTCCCAGAATATCCGGGAGCGCTACTCAAGTTCTTAAGCACACTCGGTACTCATTGGAATATCAGCTTGTTCAACTACCGTAACCACGGCGCTGACTACGGACGTGTTTTATGTGGTTTCGAGTTAGATGAAAGCGATTTAGCTCAGTTTTCTGCACATTTACGTGAACTTGGCTATCAATGCAAAGACGAGACAGACAACCCATCGTATAAGTTTTTCTTGTCATAAAACGCCACATTTCAAATATATCAAAGACAACACCTCGCATTAGCGAGGTGTTTTTTATGACTGTAACCAATCTTTATGTAGCTGATTAGGCGACCCAAGATAGTCCACCATCCACTGGATCAATTTATGATTATCATCTTTGCGCCATACTAAGCAGCAGTGACTGAGCGGTTTATCATCCGGCATGACCTTCTCCACCAGTACACCATCATTGATTAAGGGTGTTGCAATATGACGTGGCATGTAACCCACGCCCACCCCATTTTTTAAACATTCAATCGCACTATACCAATTGGGCAATAATAATCGGCGCTGTTGCGGATAATGGCCAGTATGGCGTTTTGGCAGCACGTTCGAAGTATCATCAAGACAGATCGCCGGAAATTGACTCACAAACTCTTCAGTAAGCACTTGTTGTCGAACGCAAGGATGAGCGGGTGACATTACAAATGCCCAATCTAATACGCCCATATCTTTGACTTCAAAATCCCCACCAACGGGAACCGCAGACGTGGCTCCAACGACTATATCGGCTCGTCCTTGTGCTATAGCCTCCCAAGAACCATTGAAGACCTCCATATTGATCTGCAATTCAGCAAATTCAAACTCGCGATAAAAATCTTCCACCAAAGGTTTGAGTTTTTCTAACTTCACCACGTTATCCAAGGTCAGCTTTAACGTGCTTTTCCATCCTTGAGCCGCTCGCCGCGTTTGTGCTTTCACCTCTTCCATTTGACGCAGCAAAGAGCGCGCCTCGGCCATAAAAAGTTCACCCGCTGGAGTTAGCTCGACTTTCCTTGGTAAACGTCGAAACAGCACCACATCTAAATCTTGCTCGACCTGCCTTACTCCATAGCTGATGGCTGAGGGGACTTTATGCAATACCTCAGCCGCAGCGGTGAAACTGCCTAAACGGGCAACCGTATCCAGCATTTCCAAAGACGCTTTAGAGAACATGATTTAACCTTTCAAAAAATTTGATTGATAACCAACAATTTTAGCGTTTTATTTTCTAAAAATCGAAAAATAGAATAATAAGGTAAATAAATCAGGGTTGGCGCCAACTGATGTTGATTAAAAAATGATTAAATAATTTGACTGGTTGAATCATGAAAATCTCAAAACTACAGCTCATTTATCTGGCAGCATTATCGATGCTTGGCTTCGTTGCTACCGATATGTATCTGCCAGCATTCAAAGCGATGGAAATCGACTTTGCAACAGGCCCTGAGCAAATTGCGCTCTCTTTAACGGTATTCCTCGTTGGTATGGCGATTGGCCAACTAATGTGGGGATTGGCATCCGATAAATTTGGCCATCGTAATACACTCGCAGCCGGGTTGGTGCTATTTACTATCGCGTCATTCGGTTTGGCTTTCTGTGATCAAGTATGGCAACTACTCACACTGCGCTTTATCCAAGCTATCGGTGTGTGTGCACCAGCCGTGATCTGGCAGGCTATGGTCATTAAGCGCTACTCAAGCAGTAGCCAACAAATTTTTGCGACAATCATGCCACTCGTCGCGCTATCACCAGCACTAGCACCTCAATTAGGGGTTGTGTTGGCAGATAACTTCGGCTGGCACAGTATCTTTATTACGCTAACACTAGTTGGCGTCTTTTTGGTCTTTGCGACCATGGCACAAAAAGACGAGAAAGCAGAAATCAAACAAACCAGTATGTCTGCCGACATAAAAGCGCTGCTGAGTTCTAAAAAATACCTTGGCAACGTGTTTATGTTTGCGACGGCTTCAGCTGCATTCTTTGCTTACCTAACTGGGATGCCAGAAATCATGGCGCAACTGGGCTACGAAGCAAAAGATATTGGTTTGAGCTTTATCCCACAAACCATCGCGTTTATGGCTGGTGGCTACTTAGGTAAAGTAGGCGTTCGAAAATTTGGTGATGAAAAGGTTCTGCGCCAACTGATTGGCCTATTTAGTGTCGCGGCATTAATGATTTTCATTGCTTCACAGTGGGAGCTGTCATCGATTTGGCCTATTCTTGCGCCATTCTGTTTGATTGCCGTTGCTAACGGCGCACTGTACCCAATCGTGGTAAACCGTGCACTGGCCAGCGCACAACAGAGCCCTGCAACAGCAGCAGGTTTGCAAAACAGCCTGCAAATCTGTGTAAGTAGCTTCTCAAGTGCATTGGTAGCCGCAATGGCAAGCCAAGCTCAGATGGTTACTGGCATCGCAATCATCATCTGTATGGGTGGGCTGTGGATGGGATACATTCTGTCGAATCGCGAATTATCCAAGCACTTTACGACTCCTGACAACGCCCGAGTCGTGAGTGAAGACGAACTTTAATCGTTCAGATAATAAAAAGAGCCGCGCAATGCGGCTCTTTCTGTTTATAAGCTTTTCAACCCCCATTTCTTGGCAGTCTGCTTAAAAAAGCCTTGAGTCTTTTTCAACTCTACCCAGTGATTGATGTAATTAATCCATACTTGATCGTCTTGCGGCAACAACATAGCAATTGGGGTTGGTTTACGCGGTGCGGTCACTGGCACTATCGCCAACTGTTTAAACTTATCCACCAACGTCGCTGCTTCCACATTGGACGTCACGGATACATCGGCCCTGCGAGCTAGTAGTTCTTGGAAGTCGCGCGCTGGCGCTTCAATAACAATATGCTGAGCAGACGGGAAGAACTCTTTCACCATTTTTTCTTGTACCGTACCTAACGTCGCTGCGACTTTTACTTCTGGTTTATTAAAATCCGCCCAATCAGAAAATTTGGCGAGATCTTTCTTTTGCACCACAGGTACAAAGGCAAGGTAGAAATACGGCTGGCTGTATCCAGCTACTTTCGCGCGCGACATGTTCAGAGATGCGCTGCCAGTAATATCGTATTTGTTGGCGGTAATGCCATTAACTAGCGTCTTCCAATCCGTGGGCACATACTCCACTTTTACACCGAGATCTTTAGCAAGTTCTGTTGTTACATCGATATCGAAGCCACGATAACTGTTTGTCGCGGGGTCTTTCATCGTCATCGGATTCCAATCTCCCGTCGTTCCAACTCGGAGTACGCCATTGTCTAAAATGGATTGAAGACGGCTTTCAGCGTGAGCGACTTGAGTCACAGCAAGCAAACACATTCCTAGCACTAGTAAAATCTTTCTCATTTTTATTCCCTTAAAAATAATGACCTTATACGGTTTAATAATTAACCTTTATTAGAGCTCTACTGATAACATAGCAGCAACAAAGGAAGTTTTTTAGTTAATTCAGGGAGTAAATGTGACGTTTCGAACTCTATGGCTATTTTCATTGCTATTACTCACTGGTTGTTCAGATTATCAATGGGGCTGGTATGTACTTGACCCTTCGACGGATCAAGGGCTCACCAATCTAAAGTTTTTAATCGCTGGGTTTAATGACACCATTCAGGTATCACTCCTCAGTATGTTATTTGCGATGAGCTTGGGCCTGATCGTTGCGTTACCCGCTCTGTCGGACTCTGCCTCTCTGAAGTGGATAAACCGTATTTATGTCGAGGTGATCCGTTCAGTGCCAGTTTTAGTCTTACTACTTTGGGTGTATTACGGCATGCCTACGCTATTGGATGTCTCACTCAATCACTTTTGGGCGGGTGTTATTGCACTGACTATCGCTGAGAGTGCGTTTATGGCGGAAGTGTTTCGCGGTGGGATACAAGCTATCAGCCGTGGCCAGCATGAAGCAGCTGAGTCTTTGGGCTTAAGCTATTGGCAAAAGATGCGCTTGGTAATTCTTCCCCAAGCGTTTCGACAAATCCTCCCTCCACTGGGCAATCAATTTGTCTACATTCTCAAGATGAGTTCTTTAGTCAGCGTGATTGGTTTAAGCGATCTCACTCGCCGTGCTAATGAGCTGGTGGTGAATGAGTACTTACCCCTAGAAATTTATACCTTCCTCGTTTTGGAGTACTTGTTGCTCATCCTATTTGTATCTCAAGCCGTTCGTTGGCTCGAAAAACGTATTGCTATTCCTAGCTACTAACGATGAAGCCAGAGCTAGAAACAACAAAGCCGCTCTTGTTGAGCGGCTTTGACAGTATAGCGATAGAGTGAGTGCAGGTAATGTTTATTTCTGTTTTACAGGACGCTGCCAGCCAGTAATTTTGCGCTCTTTGACGCGAGTAATTACTAACTCACCTTCTTCAACATCTTTTGTTAGTGTCGTGCCTGCACCGATGGTTGCGCCATCAGCGATAGTGACAGGCGCCACCAGCTGGCTATCAGAACCAACAAAAACATCATTACCGATGATGGTTTTAAACTTGTTCGCACCATCGTAGTTACAAGTGATAGTACCTGCACCGATGTTAGTACGTTGGCCGATCTCTGCATCACCTAAGTAAGTTAGGTGGTTCGCTTTTGAACCTTCTCCGATGCGCGCATTTTTCACTTCAACGAAGTTACCCACATGGGAATCGTTACGCATTTCAGCACCAGGACGAAGGCGAGTAAATGGACCAACCGTACATTCTTCACCAACCGTTGCACCTTCAATCACACTGTAAGGGCGAATGATGGTGTTGTCGTCGATTTCACAATCTTTCAGTACACAACCCGCACCGATAACCACGTTATCACCCAGTGAAACTTTACCTTCGATGATAACATTCACGTCGATTTCACAGTCCATACCGCACTGTAACTCACCACGCAAATCAAAGCGTGCTGGATCGCGTAGCATGACACCTTGCTCTAGTAGTTTCTGAGCTTGCATTGACTGGAAAGCACGCTCTAGACGAGCAAGCTGTGCGCGGTCGTTGACCCCTTCCACCTCAATGGCATTGACTGGGTGTACTGCCTCAACGGCACGACCTTCATCGTGTGCAGCTGCAATAACGTCAGTTAGGTAGTATTCGCCTTGTGCGTTGTTGTTGTTTAAGCCAGACAACCAACGCTTAAGATCCCCACCAGTCGCAACCATCACGCCAGTGTTGATCTCTTTAATTTGTTTTTGTTCTTCTGTTGCATCTTTTTGTTCAACGATCGCAACAACAGGACCATTTTTACGGATAATACGACCGTAGCCTGTCGGGTTATCTAGAATCACTGTTAGTAGTGCAATACCGCCTGTTGGCTGTGCATCTAATAGGTTTTCAATCGTTTCAGCTGAAATCAGTGGAACATCACCGTAAAGCACCAGTACTTTTTCATCGTCTTCAAACTTCGGAGACGCTTGATCAACCGCATGACCTGTACCTAACTGCTCCGCTTGAAGCACCCAATTTACAGGCTCTTCTGCTAGCGTTTGCTGCATTTGATCACCACCGTGACCATATACTAAGTGGATGTTTTGTGCGCCAAGACCTGTACATGTATCGATAACATGTTTTGCCATTGGCTTCCCTGCCAAAGTGTGTAGCACTTTAGGCATGTTTGAATACATACGGGTACCTTTACCCGCAGCAAGGATCACAGCACTGAATTTCATTAATAACCTATTGACGTTCTATTTTAATTGGGCGTTATTTTAAACACCTTGGAAGGATTAGTTAATGGTGGGATGTAAATTTCCAACTAAAATTAATCAAAAAGGCGACCAATTGGCCGCCTTTTTTCATGCAACGTTGCTAATTGAGCTTAGCGACGCTTTTTTGTCAGCTCGATAACTCGTAGCTGAGCAATGGCTTTAGCCAGTTCACTGGCCGCTTGTGCGAAGTCCATGTCACCATGCTGATTCTGGATTTGCTCCTCAGCGCGGCGTTTGGCTTCTTCTGCCTTCGCTGCGTCTAGCTCTTCACCACGGATAGCTGTATCAGCTAGTACAGTCGCTGTACCAGGCTGAATCTCTACCATACCACCAGAAACATAAATAATTTCTTCGTGGCCGTGCTGTTTCACAATACGCACCATACCAGGCTTGATAGCGGTCAGCAGCGGTGTGTGACCATGGAAAATACCAAGTTCACCTTCGCTACCGGTCACCTGAAACGTTTCAACACGACCAGAGAAGATTTTCTTCTCAGCGCTTACTACGTCTAGGTGAAAGGTTATTGCTGCCATATCGCCTCCTAGTTAGCCTTATAGCTTCTTCGCATTCTCAATAGCATCGTCGATGCTACCGCAGTACATAAATGCCTGCTCAGGAATGTCGTCGTATTCACCAGCTAGTAGACCTTTAAAGCCACGTAGAGTCTCTTTTAGAGGTACGTAAATGCCAGGGTCACCTGTAAATACTTCTGCTACGTGGTAAGGCTGAGTTAGGAAACGCTCAATCTTACGTGCACGAGATACAACTTGCTTATCTTCTTCAGATAGCTCATCCATACCTAGGATAGCAATGATATCTTTCAGCTCTTTGTAGCGCTGAAGAGTCTGCTGAACACCACGAGCAACTTCGTAGTGATCTTGACCAACGACTAGTGGATCAAGCATACGAGATGTTGAATCTAGCGGGTCGATCGCAGGGTATAGACCCATTGCAGCGATGTTACGGTTAAGTACAACCGTTGCATCCAAGTGCGCGAACGTTGTTGCTGGAGACGGGTCAGTCAAGTCATCCGCTGGTACGTATACCGCCTGTACAGACGTGATAGAACCTGATTTCGTTGACGTGATACGCTCCTGAAGTACACCCATCTCTTCTGCAAGAGTTGGCTGGTAACCTACCGCAGAAGGCATACGACCTAGTAGTGCTGATACCTCTGTACCTGCAAGTGTGTAACGGTAGATGTTATCAATGAACAGTAGTACGTCACGACCTTCGTCACGGAAACGCTCTGCCATTGTTAGACCAGTCAGTGCAACACGTAGACGGTTACCTGGTGGCTCGTTCATCTGACCGTAAACCATCGCTACTTTTGATTCTTCAGGCTTCTCAACGTTTACAACGCCCGCTTCCTGCATCTCGTAGTAGAAATCGTTACCTTCACGAGTACGCTCACCAACACCAGCAAATACTGATAGACCTGAGTGCTGTAGTGCGATGTTGTTGATAAGTTCCATCATGTTAACGGTCTTACCTACACCTGCACCACCGAATAGACCGATTTTACCACCCTTAGCGAATGGACAAATTAGGTCGATTACTTTAACGCCCGTTTCTAGAAGTGCAATTTCGTTTGATTGCTCTTCGTAGCTTGGTGCACTACGGTGGATAGAGTAAACCTCTTCCGCACCCACTTCACCACGCTCGTCAATCGCGTCACCTAGGACGTTCATGATACGACCTAGAGTTTTAGTACCTACTGGTACTGAAATTGGAGCGCCAGTGTTAACCACTTCAACTCCACGACGTAAACCATCAGAGCTACCCATTACGATACAACGAACTACGCCACCGCCTAGCTGTTGTTGAACTTCAAGAACTAGACGCTCTTTTGAGTCCGTTACGTTTAGAGCGTCATATACACTAGGTACATTGCTCTGTGGGAACTCTACGTCGACTACCGCACCGATGATCTGTACGATCTTACCTGTAGCCATCGTTAATCCTCTAAACTATTTCGTTTTACCTAAGCTTAAACCGCAGCTGCACCACCAACGATTTCTGATAGTTCTTGTGTAATCGCAGCCTGACGGGCTTTGTTGTACACAAGTTCCAAATCGTCAATCAAACTGGTTGCGTTATCCGTTGCAGCCTTCATCGCAATCATTCGAGCCGCTTGCTCACAAGCAAGGTTCTCAACCACACCTTGGTATACCTGAGACTCTACGTAACGCACTAATAGCGTATCCAGTAGAGGTTTTGGTTCAGGCTCATAGATGTAGTCCCATGAATGCTCACGCTGCATCTCTTCGCTGTCCGATTTAGGCAAAGGTAGCAATTGATCGATCGTTGGTTGCTGAACCATAGTATTAACAAACTTATTGAATACTACATATAGACGGTCCAGTTCACCTTCATCGTATTTCTTCAGCATTACGCCAACAGAGCCGATTAGGTCTTGTAGGCTTGGATTATCTCCAAGACCAGAAACCTGTGCCGCAACTTTTGCGCCACCATGTTTAAAGAAAGCTGTTGCTTTTGAGCCAACAACGGCTAGCTCAATCTCAGCACCTTTCTCTCTCCATGCTTGCATGTCTGTAACGGCTTTTTTGAACACGTTAATATTCAAACCACCACACAGACCACGGTCTGTCGAAACGATGATGTAACCAACACGTTTAGCTTCACGCTCTTCTAGGTACGGATGACGGTACTCTAGGTTTGCGTTAGCCACATGACCGATCACTTTACGCATTGTTTCAGCGTATGGACGAGAAGCTTCCATTGCATCTTGAGAACGACGCATTTTTGAAGCTGCTACCATTTCCATCGCTTTCGTAATTTTCTGAGTGCTTTTAACACTACCGATTTTATTACGTATCTCTTTTGCGCCGGCCATCGTTACTCTCCGTTAGTTGGTGGCAGAAACTGCCACCGACCTAATTACCAAGTTTGGGTTGCTTTGAAGTCGTCAGTCAGTTTCTTCAACTGAGCTTCGATTTCATCGTTGTAAGCGCCAGACTTGTCGATCTCAGCTGCTAGTTCAGCGTATTGACCGCGAGCGTACGATAGTAGAGCCGCCTCGAAATCTAGAACTTTGTTAAGTTCTACATCATCAAGGTAACCGCGCTCTGCCGCGAAGATAGTTAGAGCTTGGTCAAATACAGACATTGGAGCATACTGCTTCTGCTTCATTAGTTCTGTAACTTTTTGACCATGGTCTAGCTGTTTCTTCGTTGCGTCATCAAGGTCAGAAGAGAACTGAGCAAATGCCGCTAGTTCACGGTATGCAGCTAGTGCTGTACGGATACCACCTGATAGTTTCTTGATGATTTTCGTCTGAGCTGAACCACCTACACGAGATACTGAGATACCTGGGTCAACAGCAGGACGAACACCAGCGTTGAATAGCTCAGTTTGTAGGAAGATCTGACCATCGGTAATCGAGATTACGTTAGTCGGTACGAATGCTGAAACGTCACCTGCTTGAGTTTCGATGATAGGAAGAGCAGTCAAAGAACCAGTCTTACCTTTCACTTCACCGTTAGTGAAACGCTCTACGTACTCTTCGTTTACACGAGCTGCACGCTCTAGTAGACGCGAGTGTAAGTAGAATACGTCACCTGGGAATGCCTCACGGCCTGGTGGACGTTTAAGTAGTAGAGAGATCTGACGGTAAGCTACCGCTTGCTTAGATAGATCATCGTAAACAATCAGTGCGTCTTCACCGCGATCGCGGAAGTATTCACCCATCGCACAACCTGCGTAAGGCGCTAGGTATTGAAGCGCTGCAGATTCAGAAGCTGATGCAACTACAACAATAGTATTTTGTAGTGCGCCGTGCTCTTCTAGTTTGCGAACAACGTTAGCGATAGTCGATGCTTTCTGACCGATTGCTACGTAGATAGAGAAAATACCAGAGTCTTTCTGGTTGATGATCGCGTCGATCGCCAGTGCTGTTTTACCAATCTGACGGTCACCGATGATAAGCTCACGCTGACCACGACCGATTGGGATCATTGAGTCAACTGACTTATAACCAGTTTGCACAGGTTGGTCTACCGATTTACGGTCGATTACACCTGGTGCGATCACTTCTACAGGCGAAGTCATTTTCGCTTCGATTGGACCTTTACCGTCGATAGGCTCACCCAGCGTATTTACTACGCGGCCTAGCAGTTCTGGACCAACTGGCACTTCAAGAATGCGGCCAGTACCTGTAACTTTCATGCCTTCCTTAAGGTCAGCATATGGGCCCATTACAACCGCACCAACCGAGTCACGCTCAAGGTTAAGTGCCAGTGCATAACGGCCACCCGGTAATTCAATCATTTCACCTTGCATCACGTCCGCTAGGCCGTGGATGCGGATGATACCATCGCTTACCGATACGATAGTACCCTCGTTGCGAGCTTCACTAACAACTTCGAAAGATTCGATACGTTGTTTGATCAGATCGCTAATTTCCGTGGAATTAAGTTGCATGCTCCAATCCCCATTAAGACTGCAATGCATCGCTCAGGCGGTTCAAACGACCACGCGCTGAGTCATCGATGACTAGGTCTCCGGCTCGAATAATAACCCCACCAAGTAGGGTCTCATCTACACTGCAATTCAGCTTCACTTTGCGTTCAAGACGCTTTTCAAGTTTGCTGCCAATGTTTGCAAGTTGTTCATCAGAAAGCTCTGTTGCTGAAATTACTTCAACATCAATTTCTTTCTCATGTTCTTTTTTCAGAGTAAAAAACTCCGTGCAAACATCAGGAAGGGCCGCTAAACGACCATTCTCAGCCATTACCTTCAAAAGGTTTTGACCGTGCGCATCAACTTGTTCGCCGCAAACTGCAACAAAAATTTCTGCCATTTTGTCAGCAGAAACCGAACCCGTTAGTAGTTCGTTCATTTGTTCGTTTTTGGCCACTTCAGCAGCAAAAGATAACATTTGGCCCCATTGGTCCAACTGGTCTTTCTCTAAAGCAAAGTCGAAGGCTGCTTTAGCATAGGGGCGTGCGATAGTAGTCAAATCAGACATATGCGCCCCCAGACTTAAAGTTTTGCAGTAATGTTGTCGAGAATATCTTTTTGCGCATCTTTATCGATAGAACGCTCAAGGATTTTCTCAGCACCAGCTACAGCCAGAGTAGCAACTTGTTTGCGCAGCTCATCGCGTGCACGATTGCGTTCAGCTTCAAGTTCTGCTTCTGCTTGCGCTAGGATTTTCTGGCGTTCTGCCTGAGCTTCCTCGCGAGCTTCATCAAGAATTTGAGACTTACGCTTGTTCGCTTGTTCGATGATCTCAGTTGCTGTGCGCTTCGCTTCTTTCAATTGATCAGAAGCGTTGGCTTGTGCTAGATCCAAGTCTTTCGCAGCACGTTCTGCTGCTTGAAGACCATCAGCAATTTTCTTCTGACGCTCTTCGATCGCTTGCATCAATGGTGGCCATACATACTTCATGCAGAACCACACAAATAGTGCGAACGAGATTGCTTGACCTAGCAGAGTTGCGTTTATGTTCACAACAGCTACCCCTCTATTTGGACTTAGTGTTAATCAGTGACAAGCGATAATCGCCCGTCCCGAGTTAAAGGTGATTAACCTAGTTGACCAACGAATGGGTTTGCGAAAGTGAATAGTAGCGCGATTACGATACCGATCATTGGAACCGCATCAAGTAGACCCGCGATGATGAACATCTTAACTTGTAGCATAGGAGCCATTTCTGGTTGACGTGCAGCACCTTCTAGGAATTTACCACCTAGCAGTGCGAAACCAATCGCTGTACCAAGAGAAGCAAGACCGACGATAATACCTACGGCGATTGCAGAAAAGCTCAGTAAAGTTTCCATTACTATCTCCAATTTATAGTTGTTGGCTTAGTGCCCAAATAAAAAGCTTTAAAAAAATTAATGATCAGGATCTTCGTGTGCCATTGACAGGTAAACAATTGTCAACATCATGAATACGAAGGCTTGAATCGTAATAACCAAGATATGGAAGATTGCCCACGGTAGTGAACCCATCCATTGTAAGTACCATGGTAGCATTGCCGCACAAAGAATGAATACAACCTCACCCGCGAACATGTTACCGAATAGACGCATACCAAGTGATAGAGGTTTCGCTAATAGCGATACCACTTCAATTAGTAGGTTAAACGGAATCATCAGTGGGTGATTGAATGGATGTAGTGCAAGTTCTTTTGCGAATCCACCTAGACCTTTTACTTTGATGCTGTAGTAAATCATCAATGCAAAAACGCCTAGAGCCATAGCCATGGTGATATTCACATCAGCAGACGGTACAACCTTAAGGTAAGGAATACCTAGCCAATGCTCTGCTGGGTATGGTAAGAAGTCGATAGGAACTAAGTCCATCACGTTCATCAAAAATACCCAACAAAAGATAGTCAGTGCTAAAGGCGCGATCAGTGGGTTGCGTCCATGGAACGTGTCTTTGACGTTATCGGCGACAAATTCAACGATCATTTCTACAGCACACTGAAGCTTACCCGGTACACCCGCTGTTGTTCTCTTTGCTACTTTGTAAAAAATTCCGAGGAAAATTAAACCAGTAAACCAAGAAAAAAACAGGCTATCGATATGTACGTTCCAGAAACTTGTCTCCGACCCTACTAAACCCAACTTGTATAGCGATAGGTTAGAAAGGTGGTGGGCAATGTAACCGGACGATGTTAGCGCTTCACCTGGCGCAGCCATAACTCATCCTATTTTTTGTTGTTAATGAATAGCACTGGTGCACAGATATTAATACCTAGTACCAGCAAATAGGTTAGTTTGAGGGGAACAAGTTCCACCTGCATATACATGTAGGCAACATAGAACTGTGCAACCGTGATGAGAATTTTCAGTACTTCACCCGTATAGAAGGAAGCAGCGATGCGCTTGGCAGCGCGAGCTCCACTAAACATGAAAGCACACAGCGCGAATACTGCATTGGCAACAACAAAAATGCCTCCGCCAATCAGCGCTGAAAATCCCCAGTCAGGATTTATGGCTACCGCCATTCCTGCTGCCACAAAAATAACCGCGCCAAACTGGATCATTAACAATTGCCTTGCGAGCTCTCGTCCTGGTCTAGCTAACGCAGCTACCATGTATTCGTACCTCTAGTAATATCCACTTCGCACTTAACTCTCTGTGCTGGGAAATTGGCGAAAATTATACGTTCAGTTCAACGTAAAGCAATTCGATTGCATCAAAAACTTACAGTTTTGTTTACAAAACGACAACTTTCGCACAAAATTCGATTAATTAGATTAATTGACCTAAATCAATTATCTCATCTAGGCCTCAAGCTTGGCAATTAGTTGGTCCAATTTGTGAGGCTCATCAAGACTTATCGTCAATTTCGCTTTTCCGTTTGCAGAACGGGTAAGAGAAACTTTTGCATCAAGCAGCTGACTCAATTTATGCGACATTTGCTCGGCTTCGGTATCCTCTTGTTGCCCTTTTTGCTCATTTTGTGGGGCTAAGCACTTTTTTACTAACTGTTCGGTTTGGCGAACAGTCATTTGCTTCTTAGCCACTTGTTGAGCTACTTCGACTTGCTGTTCGCCTTCTAACGCTAACAGAGCTCGAGCATGACCCATTTCCAATTTTTTATCTGCAACCAGACCTTTTACATCAACTTCCAACTGATTCAGACGTAATAGGTTACTCACCGTCGTTCTTGATTTACCAATCACATCGGCCACTTGCTGATGTGTCAGCGTGAATTCATCTTGTAGACGCTCAAGCGCTTGGGCTTCCTCAATCACATTCAAGTCTTCACGTTGAATGTTTTCAATCAACGCCATGGCGATGGCGGCACGATCTTCAACTTTTTTCACCAAACACGGCACGCGTTTTAAACCCGCCTGCCTTGCAGCACGCCAGCGGCGCTCACCTGCGATGATCTCAAACTGACCATTTTCGACCTGGCGAACCACGATTGGTTGAATAATGCCTTGTGATTGAATCGAAGCCGCTAGTTCTTCTAGCGCTTCAGGCGCCATATCTTTACGCGGTTGGTATACGCCCGGCTGCAATTGACCAATCGCTAAATCGGTTAACTCACCGTCTGCCGATAATTCTTGGCTATGCGATGCAATATGCTGTTTTTCACGAGCAAACGAACTGGTCGACAATAACGCATCTAGTCCTTTTCCGAGACCACGCTTAGACATGGGATTGAATTCCTTAGGTTAGAGTTAAACTGGGATTTCTTCGCGGCGGAGCATTTCGCCCGCTAGAGCAAGATACGCTTTGGCACCTGCGGAGTACTTATCGTAGTACATTGCAGGCTTACCGTGACTTGGCGCTTCAGCCAAACGAACATTACGCGGAATGACAGTACGGTAAACTTTATTGCCAAAGTGTTTTTTAAGTTGATCGGATACTTCATTCGATAAGCGGTTGCGTGGGTCGTACATGGTACGCAATAAACCTTCGATTTTGAGGTTTTCATTCACAACAGCCGCTAACTTGCTGATTGTATCCATAAGAGCAGTTAAACCTTCTAACGCAAAGTATTCACATTGCATCGGCACCAGCACAGAGTCAGCTGCCGCCATCGCATTGATTGTAAGAAGGTTTAGAGAAGGAGGACAATCAATAAAGATGAAATCATAGTTATCGCGAACTGAGGACAATGCATTTTTTAGACGCACTTCACGAGCGAAAACTTCCATCAATTTGATTTCTGCCGCGGTGACGTCGCCGTTCGCCGCGATCAAATCATACTTCCCTGTTGTTTGGGTACAAACGACTTGATCGAACGGTGTATCTTCGACCAAAAGATCGTATGCGGTGGCGTCGACCATATACTTATCCACGCCACTGGCCATCGTAGCATTGCCTTGCGGGTCGAGATCGATCACCAAAACCTTGCGCTTTGTTGCCGCCATCGAAGCCGCTAAGTTAATGCACGTTGTTGTTTTGCCGACCCCACCTTTCTGGTTGGCGATTGCTACAATTTTACCCACGATTACCTCGCTAATTTCCCTTGCGCGATAAGATTACTAGATGACGATCACCTTCCAACTCAGGAACAGCCAAAGATATGATCTCTGTCACACTGCACCATTCAGGAAGCTGATCCATTTCATCTTTAGGGTGCTGTCCTTTCAGCGCTAGAAACACCCCGTGCTCTTGTTTCGGCAAATGGTGGCACCATTCCACCATGTCTATCATTGAAGCAAAAGCTCGACTCAAAACGCCATCAAATTTTTCTTCAGGTTGGAATTCTTCGACACGACTTTGAATTGGTGTCACGTTTTTCAGCCCTAATGTGTGCACAACTTGCTTGATAAAACGGATGCGTTTGCCAAGACTGTCGAGCAAAAAGAAGGTTTTCTCAGGGTTCATGATTGCCAAAGGGATGCCCGGTAACCCCGGACCAGTACCAACATCAATGAAGCGCTCACCGGGCAGGTGTGCGCTTACAACGATACTATCAAGAATATGTTTCACTAACATATCAAGCGGATCACGTACCGATGTTAAATTGTACGCTTTGTTCCATTTGTCGAGCAGTTCGACATAACCAACTAACTGCTCTCGTTGCTGTTCTGACACTTCCAAATCTGTTTTCGCGATCAGTGAATCCAGCTTTGTTCGCAATGCGCTCATTATTCTTCCTCACCTTTCTTCAGCAAACCATGCTTTTTCAAGTGAACAAGTAGAATAGAAATTGCAGCAGGCGTAATACCAGAAATGCGTGATGCAATACCGATGCTCTCTGGTTTGGCCTCGCTCAGTTTAGCAACGACTTCGTTTGATAAACCTTTTACATCGCGGTAATCCAAATCAGCAGGTAACTTGGTATTTTCGTGACGCAGTGATTTTTCGATCTCTTCCTGCTGACGCTTGATGTAACCATCGTATTTCACTTGAATTTCAACTTGCTCAGCCGCTTGCTGATCTTCAAGAGCAGGAGCAAACGCTTCAAGTTGCGTCAGTTGCGAATAAGTGATCTCTGGACGACGCAGAAGATCCTCACCACTCGCTTCACGGGCCATTGGGGTTTTCAGCAGCTTGTTCAACTCATCAACACCCTCTGACTTCGGATTCATCCACGTTGCTTTCAAACGCTGACGCTCCGTTTCCATATTGTTGATTTTCTCGTTAAAGCGAGCCCAACGAACATCATCAATCAAGCCTAGCTCGCGCGCTTTTTCCGTTAAACGCAAATCGGCATTATCTTCACGAAGTAGCAGGCGGTATTCCGCACGAGAAGTGAACATGCGGTACGGCTCTTTGGTACCCATGGTCGATAAGTCATCAATCAACACGCCCATGTAAGCTTGGTCACGACGTGGGCTCCAGCCTTCTTTGTCTTGGCTAAACAAGCTTGCGTTTAGGCCCGCCATCAAGCCTTGCGCTGCGGCTTCTTCGTAGCCAGTCGTACCATTAATCTGGCCAGCAAAGAACAAACCATGGATGAACTTCGTCTCGTACGTTTGCTTCAAATCACGTGGATCGAAGAAATCGTATTCAATCGCATAACCTGGGCGAACGATGTGTGCATTTTCAAACCCTTTCATTGAGCGCACGATTTGTACTTGCACATCAAATGGCAAGCTGGTCGAGATACCATTAGGGTATAACTCGTGCGTGGTTAGGCCTTCTGGCTCAATGAAGATTTGGTGGCTGTTTTTGTCAGCGAAACGCATCACTTTGTCTTCAATAGACGGACAGTAACGAGGACCAATACCTTCAATCACACCTGCGTACATTGGACTGCGACCCAAGTTACTACGGATCACATCGTGAGTTTGTTCATTGGTGTGGGTAATGAAACATGGAATCTGACGCGGATGCTGTTCACGTTTGCCCATGAACGAGAATACAGGCGTTGGGTTATCACCGTGCTGAGCTTCTAGCACTGAAAAATCAACTGTACGAGCATCAATGCGCGGTGGAGTACCTGTTTTTAAACGATCCACACGGAACGGCAGTTCACGCAGTCGATCCGCTAATGCGATCGATGGTGGATCCCCGGCACGACCACCAGACGAGCTTTCCATACCTATGTGGATCTTACCACCAAGGAAGGTACCCACGGTTAGCACAACGGCTTTCGCATGGAAGCGAAGTCCCATTTGAGTTACCACACCAACTGCGCGATCTTGTTCAACAATCAGATCATCAACTGACTGCTGGAACAACGTTAAGTTAGGCGCATTTTCTAATGCATTACGAACGTACGCTTTGTACAGAGCGCGATCGGCTTGAGCTCGAGTTGCTCGTACTGCAGGACCTTTGGAGGCATTTAGTGTACGAAACTGAATACCTGCATGGTCGATGGCTTCAGCCATCAAACCGCCCATAGCATCTACTTCTTTTACTAAGTGACCTTTACCAATACCACCGATCGCCGGATTACAAGACATCTGGCCTAATGTATCGATGTTATGGGTAAGGAGAAGCGTTTTTTGTCCTGTGCGTGCAGATGCGAGCGCGGCTTCCGTTCCTGCGTGTCCGCCACCGACAACAATGACGTCAAAGTTTTCGTGATAAAGCATGAACTGACCTCAGGTATTCAAAGGGATTTAATGGACAGATAAAGGAGCCGTATTTTACCTGCTTTATGCCAGAGAGAAAAACGTTTTCTCGTTTTATCCGTTTTAAGCTTCAAGATAAATATATATAAGATCTATATATATGATCTTTTATTAGATCTACTATTAGGATCGACCGTTTCTGTGGATAACCTAAAAATGATCAACAAGATCATGGATCTTCTTTGGATCATATCTTGTGATCATGATTGGATCAGATCGAGGATTACCTGGGATCAAAAGTGGTAGTTATACACAGGAGGTAAAATTGATCAAAGTTGTTATTGGGATAACTAAAGGAAAATCACTGGATCTTATTGTAGTTATCCACAGTCTGTTTGGTTAGTTTTTGAGCGGTTAAACAAAATAATTTGGTGGGAGTTATTCACATGGGAGAAAACAGAGCCGAATTTCGACTCTGTTGAAGGGAAAGTCGTGAGTTTAAAAACGTTCGATATTCTCTTTTAACCACATCTCTGCGGCGTCTTCTGGCACATCATGGCTCAGTACATCGATTTTAAAGCAATCTGTGAGAGGGGTTGCACCAATATCCTCTAATAAATCATAAGCGTGTTGACCAGCGGCACAGAACGTATCGTAGCTAGAGTCACCAATCGCAATCACCGCAAATTTTACATCAGTCATTTTTGGCGGTGTATTTTGTAATGCTGCGATAAAAGGTTGGATATTATCAGGATACTCACCAGCTCCATGTGTAGAGGTGATCACCAACCACGTACCTTGATTTTCGATATCACTGAGGGAAGGCTGGTTGTGGATCGTTGTTTCAAATCCATTCTCGTTGAGTAGATCACTCAGGTGATCCCCTACGTATTCTGCGCCACCTAACGTGCTGCCTGTAATAATGTGGATCATACTACTTCCTTATTGAATGCGACGGCTAAAGCTCATGGATGGCTTGCCGTACAAAAAGAAACGCGGTGTGAGTTAAGCTCAGCACCGCGCGTTCGATTATTTACTTCCCGATACAGAATGAAGAGAAGATTCGTCCCAGTAAGTCGTCAGAACTGAACTCACCGGTAATCTCATTGAGATGTTGTTGGGTGATACGTAGCTCTTCAGCCAATATTTCACCTGCCATATAGCCTTCAAGCTGCTCCTGGCCTATTTGAAGGTGCTGTGCGGCACGTTCTAATGCATCGAGATGACGACGACGAGCCATAAACCCACCTTCACTGTTGCCAGAGAAGCCCATACACTCCTTGAGATGATCGCGCAGAGCTTCAACCCCTGCACCAGTCTTCGCTGACAAACGGATAAGAGTAGGGTTATTGACGTGGCAGATCCCCATATCTTCACCCGTTTGATCCGCTTTATTACGGATCACAGTTATGCCAATGTTGTCTGGTAGGCGATCCACAAAATCTGGCCAGATATCTTTCGGATCGGTGGCATCGGTTGTCGTGCCATCCACCATGAACAACACGCGGTCTGCTTGGGCTATTTCATCCCACGCGCGTTCGATACCGATTTTCTCTACTTCATCGGAAGCATCACGCAAACCTGCTGTATCAATGATGTGTAGTGGCATGCCATCAATATGGATATGCTCACGCAGTACATCACGCGTGGTTCCTGCGATGTCGGTTACGATTGCAGATTCTTTACCCGATAGCGCGTTCAGTAGGCTTGATTTGCCCGCATTTGGACGACCCGCAATCACGACTTTCATCCCTTCACGCATAATAGCGCCTTGGTTAGCTTCTTTGCGCACCGCATCTAGGTTGTCGATGATGGCTTGTAGGTCACCAGCCACTTTACCGTCGGCCAAAAAGTCGATCTCTTCTTCAGGGAAGTCGATGGCTGCTTCAACATAGATACGCAAATGAATCAGCGACTCAACTAAGGTATTAATGCGGCCTGAAAATGCGCCCTGTAAGGATTGCAGTGCCGATTTTGCTGCTTCTTCAGAACTGGCATCAATGAGGTCTGCGATCGCCTCGGCTTGAGCGAGGTCGAGTTTATCGTTCAGAAATGCGCGTTCAGAGAACTCACCAGGGCGAGCAGCTCGAATACCATCTATACCTAGAATGCGTTTTATCAGCATATCCATCACGACAGGGCCGCCATGGCCTTGCAGCTCAAGTACGTCTTCACCGGTAAATGAGTGTGGGTTAGGGAAGTACAGTGCGATGCCCTGATCAAGCACAGTGCCATCTTCTGACTTAAACGGCAGGTACTCTGCGTAGCGGGGCTTTAGTGTTTTGCCAGTGACTTCTAACGCCACTTGGTTGGCTTTAGGGCCAGAAACTCGAATAATACCGACACCGCCACGACCAGGCGCGGTCGCTTGAGCGACAATCGTATCTGTAGTCATAATTTTGCCTTTTGAGCTGGGCTATAGGGAAGATACCTAGGGAGCCATCACAATTAATTAGCTGAATTGTAATCAGCCAAAAACAAAAAGGCGACCTTTTGGCCGCCTTTCTCAATCATTTCCTAAAAGGTTACTTGCTGTGTAAGCCTTTTTTCTCTAATCCTTTGTAGATCAGAGTTTGCTGGATAAGCGTTACGATGTTCGACACCAACCAGTACAGAACGAGACCTGATGGGAAGAACAAGAAGAAGAAGGTAAACATAACCGGCATAAAGGTCATGATCTTCTGCTGCATTGGATCCGTTACTGTTGTCGGGCTCATCTTCTGGATTAGGAACATAGACGCACCCATCAGTAGCGGCAGGATGTAGTAAGGGTCCTGCGCTGAAAGGTCATGAATCCAACCGAAGAATGGAGAGTGACGTAGCTCAACCGATTCCATTAGTGCCCAGTATAGTGCGATGAAAATAGGCATCTGTAGGATAAGAGGTAAACAGCCACCTAGTGGGTTCACTTTCTCTTTCTTGTACAGTTCCATCATTTCTTGGCTCATGCGCTGACGGTCATCACCGATGCGCTCACGCATAGCTTGCAGCTTAGGCTGAAGCATACGCATTTTCGCCATAGACGTGTATTGCGCTTTTGTTAGTGGGTACATTGCACCACGAACGATGAAGGTCAGACAGATGATTGCCACACCCCAGTTGCCAACAAAGCTCTGGATGAATGAAAGCAACATATGAAGAGGCTTCGCAATGAACCATAACCAGCCGTAGTCCACTACTAGGTCTAGGTTAGGTGCCACTTCTGCCATTTCATCTTGCAGTTTTGGACCAACCCAAAGTGTTGCTTCAAACTTAGCCTGATCGCCTGTTGCGATAGTTTTGTTCGGCATACGAACGCCGATGTCGCCGAGGTTGCCAATTACACGAGTGTATAGGTTAGTACCTGGTTCGTTACGTGGGATCCAAGCTGCGGCAAAGTAGTGCTGAATCATTGCTGCCCAACCTTGGCCATCGGCTAGGTTAAGAGACAGGTTGCGATCCTGCATATCATCAAAGCTGTACTTCTTGTAACGCGTATCTTCTGTTGAGTATGCGCCACCACGGTAAGTAGGCATTGTGATGCTACCACCATCGTCCATTAGGTTTTGACGTAGGTGAGCGTACATACCAAATGTTGCGTTGTTGCCTGAGTTGTTCACTACATCGTATTCAACATTAAGCGCGTAGCTGCCGCGTTTAAAGATGTAAGTTTTGGTGTATTCGATACCGTTTGCAGTGAATGTCATCGGAACGCGAAGTTCATCTTGACCGTCAGCCATTGTGAAGCTGTCTGCACTTACGTTGTAGTGAGGGCGATTTGTGCTGCTCAAGTCGATACCTTGAGGGCCCACTAGACCGCTTTGAGCGATAAATTGGTGACCTTGAGCGTCTTTAAGCAGAACAAAGGAATCTGATGAATCTAACTCAGCAGAGTATTCGTTAAGGTTGGCATGTACCACATCGCCACCAACGGTGTCGATCGACAGAGTTAAAACATCAGTCGTTACTGTGATAGTTTTTGCAGAAGCTTGCTGTTGACCAGGAACTGGGTCAAGTTCATCAGCAAAAGATGGTGCAGGTAGAGTGCTGCTTGATTGAGCCTGTTCAACTGCTTGAGGTTCTGGATTCTTTGCAACTTGCCATTGTTGAAACAGCAAAAAAGAAACCAGGGCCAAACCGATGAGCAGGATATTACGTTGAGAATCCATCGTTAGTTATCTCTGTCTTGTTTTTGGACTGGTGGAACGGGGTCATACCCCCCTTCATTCAAAGGGTGGCATTTTAATAGACGTTTGCCTGATAACCAACATCCTTTTACAAAACCGTGAGCTCTCAAAGCTTCTAGCGCGTAAGTGGAACAGGTTGGTGTGAACCGGCAACGAGGACCAATCAAAGGGCTGATAAACCAGCGATACAGATAAACGAGCCCAATGGCTATCCACGTGAAGGGCGAGACAGGCGTTGCCATAGCTTATCAAACAACTTAAAAATTTCCTCATTGCTTAAATCTTGCGCGCTTTTCTTCGCAATCACAACAAAATCTTTGTTTGGAAGCTGATGTTGATTGTTACGAAAGCTTTCACGAGCCAAACGCTTAAATCGGTTACGACCGACAGCCGTTTTGATTTGCTTTTTGGGAACCGCTAAACCTAATCGTGGGTGAGAAAGTTTGTTATTGCGAGCAATGATGGTGAAATGAGGCGAGCCAGCTCGATGAGCTTGCTGGAAGACGTTTTGATAATGCTCGGGAGTTAACAAACGTAACTCCCGATTAAACGCGTACGTGTTCAAAATAAACTAGCGATTATTTTGATAGGCGCGCACGGCCTTTTGCACGACGTGCGTTGATAACTTTACGACCGTTCTTAGTTGCCATGCGAGCACGGAAGCCGTGAGTACGCTTGCGCTTTAGAACTGTAGGTTGAAAAGTGCGTTTCATGATAATTACCTTTACTGATCAGTAGTTTTAGGTTCTTGTTAAACCCGGCGTGGGTATTTGCTTTCTTATATAAAGAAGCTCTTTATATAGAGAAGGACAACCGACGCCTCTCAACAAAGAGGCGGAATTGTAATCACACTCACATAATGTGTCAATGACTCAATGAGTACGAAATTCCGGCCGGGCGATTATACGTAGTGTGAGTAAAATCTCAAGGATCAATCGATCCTGATGCTTGATCGTTACTCTATTCCTACTTGGTTAAGGAATTTTTTCAAACGAGGATCTTGTGGATTATCGAAGATATCCTGTGGAGAACCTTGCTCAACGATATTGCCTTCCGCCATGAAGATCACTCTATCAGCGACTTCTTTCGCGAATTGCATCTCGTGCGTCACCACCAGCATGGTTTGATGCTGATTAGCTAACTTCTTCATTAATGAGAGAACTTCACCGACCCATTCAGGATCCAGCGCAGAAGTTGGTTCGTCAAACAACAGCAGTTCTGGTTGCAGCGCCATCGCTCGGCCGATACCCACACGTTGTTGTTGGCCGCCAGACAATGCCGCTGGATAACTATCGCCTTTATCCCCAAGGCCGATGTCATCCAGAATTTGTTGCGCTCGTTTGAGAGCATCGGCTTTTTTCCAGCCTCGAACGGTCACTAGACCTTCGGCAATGTTCTGGCGCGCATTCATGTGGGCAAACAGGGCATAGTTTTGGAACACAAAGCCAGTTCGACGACGCAGCGCTAATACTTCGGCTTTAGTGTGTTTTTGAGTATCAACGGAGATGTCATCTATCGTGATACGACCTTCATCTGCTTGTTCTAGAAAGTTCACCGTACGCAGCAAGGTTGATTTACCCGTACCACTTGAGCCGATAATCACGATGATCTCACCTTGCTTAATATCGAGGTCGATGCCTTTCAGCACTTCAGTCTCACCAAAACGTTTGTGAATATTTTCTAACTTAATCATCGTACGTACGCCTTATTCAGTTTTGCTTCTGCCCAGATTTGTACGCGAGTCAGAATCACCACCACGCCCCAGTAAATAAGAGCAACCGCAAGGAAAGCTTCAAAGAAACGGAAACTTGATGAGGCTTCCATCTGTGCTTTCGCCATGATTTCGGCCACACCAAGCGTGAAAGCAAGAGACGTTGACTTGATCATATCGATGAAATAGTTCATCAATGAAGGCAGTGCGACACGCGTTGCTTGAGGTAAAATCACTCGGCGCATTGCTTGGGATGTCGTCATACCGACCGATAAGCTCGCTTCCATTTGGCTGCGATCAATGCCAATAATGGCGGCACGAATACTTTCCGCCATATAAGCGGCAAAGTGCAGCGTTAAACCGATAACCGCTGCTGAAAAGGCGTCGATACCGACCATCAATGGAAAAATTTGCGGTAAGCCGTAATAGAGCAGGAAAAGCTGAACCAACAGTGGGGTGCCACGGAAGAAGCTGATGTACAGTTGGCTTAATTGATCCAGAACTGGCAGTTTAAATACGCGAATATTGGCTAAAATGACGGATAAAATCAGCGAAAACACCAATCCCCATGTCGCCATTTCCATGGTTGTGCCAAGATATTTCAGCAATATCGGCAGCAGTTCCAACATGTAATTAAAGTCAAATCCCATACGGCTTACCTAAAGGCTAGAGAAAAGAAAAGGTGGAAAACAAGTTCCACCTTTACGTAAGTTTATTTTAGTCCGAGAGTGATACCACTTTGCGGCCTAAAGTACAAAGAGTTCTTATTTCGTGATGTCAGCGCCAAACCACTTCACGGAAATTTTCTCTACTGTACCATCTGCGCGCATCTCAGCCAGTGCTTTGTTTACTTCTTCTTGCAGCTTACGACCTTTCTCGTTGTCAACGAAAGGCCATGCGTTTTGAATGGTCTCAAACGGTTCGCCTGCCAATTCCAGAGGAAGGCCAGTTTTCTTAATCAGCTCTAACGCAGAAAGACGATCCATTACAAACGCGTCTGCACGACCGAGCGCCACGTCATGTTCGATACCTGTGTCGTACGTTTTAATGTTGATCTTGCCGTCTTTGTCGTATTGACGCAGCAGTTGCTCAAAGTTAGAGCCTAGGTTCACCGCAACGGTCTTGCCCGCAAGATCGTCAACACCTTTGATGCTGTCGTTGCCTTTACGCACGGTAATTTGTGCGCCATCTACAACGTAAGGGTCAGCAAATAGGTATTTAGCTTTACGCTCGTCAGTCATGGTGATTTGGTTGGAGATCGTATCGATACGACCAGTTTCTAAAAGACCAAATAAACCAGAGAAGTTGGCTGTTACGTATTCGATTTTGTAATCGTTACGTTTACCGATTTCATCCCACATGTCGACTTCAAAGCCTTGTAGCTTGTCTTGCTTTACAAAAGTAAACGGGAAGTAGCGACCTGACATACCAACTTTGACTTCAGTAGCGGCTTGTACGGTTGCTGCCGACAGTGCAATGGCTGCAACGGCAACCTTAATCCAGTTTTTCATAATACATCTCCATAATTTTATGGTTGGAAATACTACTGTTAGTTAGCTCAATTAAATAAATAACCAAGAGCAATAACCTAGACCTGTGAGTTATTAGATAATAGAAGAAGAATGTTAAATGTGACGAAAATGCGAACTGAACCTAGCGAAATGATCGACAAAATCAGCATTGGGAATAAAATAATACACAGACTTATCACCAATCGCTCGATCTTGTGAATTTTGCCCAATTGTGGATCGTTGTGTGGGCAAATTTGGGGCAAGGTGTGTTGATCTCATCAAGTTTGCAGAAATAATTGTGAATAACTTGGATCTTATTCACTGGATCGTCGATCAATCGCTGGCGATCTTGGTTATCAACAGGTAAAATTGCCAGTCTTTTCCGATAATTCAATTACTCAGTGGGGGCACCGTGTCATCTTCGCTTTGGCTGCAATGTTTGCAGCAGCTTCAAGAAGAGCTACCAGCTACAGAATTCAGCATGTGGGTTCGTCCGCTACAAGCGGAGCTCAATGACAATACTCTCACTCTATTCGCGCCAAACCGCTTTGTGTTGGACTGGGTGCGTGATAAGTATCTGAACAATATTACTCGCTTACTGCAGGAATACTGCGGTGGCGATATTCCTAACTTACGTTTTGAAGTGGGGAGCCGACCTGTCTCTGCACCAAAACCAGCGCCGACACGTACGCCTGCAGATGTGGCTGCCGAGTCATCTGCACCTGCGCAATTACAGGCGCGTAAGCCAGTACACAAAACCTGGGATGACGACGCTCAAGCGATTGCGGCTATCAATCACCGCTCAAACATGAACCCAAAACACAAGTTCGATAACTTTGTTGAAGGTAAGTCGAACCAACTGGGTTTGGCTGCGGCGCGTCAGGTATCGGATAACCCAGGTGCAGCTTACAACCCACTATTCCTATACGGCGGCACGGGTTTGGGTAAAACCCACTTATTGCATGCGGTGGGTAACGCGATTGTGGATAACAACCCGAACGCAAAAGTGGTCTACATGCACTCAGAACGTTTTGTGCAAGACATGGTGAAAGCGCTGCAAAACAATGCGATTGAAGAATTCAAACGCTACTACCGCAGCGTGGATGCGCTCCTTATCGATGACATCCAATTCTTTGCTAATAAAGAACGTTCACAAGAAGAATTCTTCCATACCTTCAACGCACTATTGGAAGGTAATCAGCAGATCATTCTAACGTCTGACCGTTATCCTAAAGAAATTAATGGCGTTGAAGATCGTCTTAAATCTCGCTTTGGTTGGGGTCTTACTGTTGCGATCGAGCCGCCTGAGCTTGAAACGCGTGTGGCGATCTTGATGAAAAAAGCTGAAGATCACCAAATCCACCTTGCTGATGAAGTGGCATTCTTCATTGCCAAGCGTCTGCGTTCGAACGTTCGTGAGCTAGAAGGTGCACTGAACCGTGTTATTGCGAACGCGAACTTTACTGGCCGTCCAATTACGATTGATTTTGTTCGTGAAGCGCTGCGCGATCTGCTTGCTCTACAAGAGAAGCTTGTGACAATCGATAACATTCAAAAGACAGTGGCGGAATACTACAAGATTAAAGTAGCGGACTTGCTGTCTAAGCGTCGTTCTCGTTCTGTAGCGCGTCCTCGTCAGCTGGCTATGGCGTTAGCAAAAGAGCTAACCAACCACAGTTTGCCTGAAATTGGCGATGCGTTTGGGGGCCGCGATCATACGACCGTACTTCATGCTTGTCGCAAGATTGAGCAGCTGCGTGAAGAGAGCCACGACATTAAAGAAGATTACTCTAACTTGATTCGCACCCTGTCTTCGTAATCGGTTAGAATAACGGTATTCTAAGCAAATCATTTATTGAGCTGACAGCGTAAAGAGCCAAGCATGAAATTTACCATTGAACGTAGTCATTTAATCAAACCGCTACAGCAGGTTTCGGGCGCTTTAGGTGGCCGACCAACTCTGCCAATCCTGGGTAACCTACTTCTTAAAGTAGAAGAGAACGTATTGTCGATGACGGCAACCGATCTTGAAGTAGAGTTAGTAAGCAAAGTGATGCTAGAAGGTGATTTTGAAGCGGGCAGCATTACCGTTCCTTCGCGTAAGTTTCTCGATATCTGCCGTGGTTTACCGGACGATGCGATCATCACATTTGTATTAGAAGGTGATCGCGTACAAGTTCGCTCTGGTCGCAGCCGTTTCTCATTGGCAACGCTTCCTGCGAACGATTTCCCTAATATTGAAGACTGGCAAAGCGAAGTGGAAGTATCACTGAGCCAAGCTGATTTACGTACGCTGATCGACAAAACTCAGTTCTCGATGGCGAATCAAGACGTTCGTTACTACCTCAACGGCATGTTGTTTGAAATTGACGGCACCACGCTACGCAGCGTGGCGACGGACGGCCACCGTATGGCGGTATCGCAAACTCAGCTAGGTGCGGACTTTGCGCAGAAGCAAATCATCGTGCCACGCAAAGGTGTGCAAGAATTAGTAAAGTTGATGGATGCGCCAGAGCAGCCTGTCGTACTTCAGATCGGTAGCTCCAATGTTCGTGCTGAGGTGAATAACTTTACTTTTACCTCTAAGTTGGTTGATGGTCGTTTCCCTGACTACCGCCGTGTATTGCCTCAGAGTACCAATAAGACACTAATAGCCAGTTGTGACGAGTTGCGCCAAGCCTTCTCTCGTGCTGCGATTCTTTCCAACGAAAAATTCCGTGGCGTGCGTGTGAATCTGGCTGATACTGAAATGCGCATAACTGCGAATAACCCAGAACAAGAAGAAGCGGAAGAGATGCTTGATGTAAGCTTTGAAGGTGACGCCATCGAAATCGGCTTTAACGTAAGCTATGTGCTTGATGTTCTGAACACGTTGCGTTGTGAAAATGTACGTGTGTCGATGTCGGATGCTAACGCTAGCGCGTTGATTGAAAATGCCGACGATGACAGTGCCATGTACGTGGTGATGCCAATTCGTCTATAAGCCAACTGAATGCCTCTTTCTCGTCTCATCATTCAGCAGTTTCGAAACATTAAAGCCTGTGATATTGAGTTATCAGCAGGCTTTAACTTTCTTATCGGGCCGAACGGCAGCGGTAAAACCAGTGTCTTAGAAGCGGTTTATCTGCTCGGGCATGGCCGCTCATTCAAGAGCTCTCTCACCGGACGAGTGATACAAAATGAGTGTGACGAACTGTTTGTTCATGGTCGTTTTTTGAACTCGGATCAATTTGAGCTACCTATCGGCATTAATAAGCAGCGTGATGGCTCAACAGAGGTTAAAATAGGCGGTCAATCTGGACAAAAATTAGCGCAGTTGGCACAAGTTCTGCCTCTGCAGTTGATACACCCAGAAGGGTTTGATTTACTGACAGATGGCCCTAAACATCGTCGTGCGTTTATTGATTGGGGCGTGTTTCATACCGAGCCCGCTTTTTATCAAGCATGGGGAAGGTTCAAGCGCCTGAACAAGCAGCGCAACGCGTTGTTGAAAACCGCCAATAGTTATCGTGAGCTCAGTTATTGGGATCAGGAAATGGCAGGGTTGGCTGAAAACATCAGCCAATGGCGAGCAAGTTACATCGAGCAGATGAAAACCGTCGCAGAAACTATCTGTCAGACATTTTTGCCAGAATTTGAGATCCAATTGAAGTATTATCGTGGCTGGGATAAAGACACTCCATACCACGAGATACTAGAAAAGAATTTTGAGCGTGATCAGGCATTGGGATACACCTTTAGTGGCCCAAACAAAGCTGATTTGCGCATTAAAGTGAACGGAACGCCCGTTGAAGATGTTCTGTCACGCGGTCAATTAAAACTCATGGTGTGTGCATTGCGTGTAGCGCAAGGGCAACACCTGACAGAGATGGCCGGTAAACAATGCATTTACCTAATTGATGACTTCGCGTCGGAATTAGATAGCCAACGTCGCAAGCGTCTTGCTGACTGCTTAAAAGAGACGGGCGCACAAGTATTTGTAAGCTCTATCACTGAAAGCCAAATCGCCGATATGTTGGACGATAACGGTAAATTGTTTCATGTGGAACATGGCAGGATAGAGTCAAACTAGAAGAGAGAAACTCATGTCTGAAAATTACGATTCATCGAGTATTAAGGTACTGAAGGGTCTGGATGCGGTACGTAAGCGTCCAGGAATGTACATCGGCGATACGGACGACGGCACCGGCCTTCACCACATGGTTTTCGAGGTGGTGGATAACTCAATTGATGAAGCGTTGGCAGGTCACTGTAAAGACATCGTTGTGACAATTCATGAGGATAACTCGGTTTCCGTTAGCGATGATGGTCGTGGCATTCCAACAGAAATCCACTCAGAGGAAAATGTCTCTGCAGCAGAAGTAATCATGACGGTTCTTCACGCGGGTGGTAAGTTCGACGATAACTCATACAAAGTATCGGGTGGTCTTCACGGGGTAGGTGTTTCAGTAGTAAACGCACTATCAGAGAAAGTTGAGCTAACGATTCATCGTGGTGGCCATATCCATACGCAAACCTACCGCCATGGTGAGCCTCAAGCGCCACTAGCCGTTGTGGGTGATACGGATAAAACCGGTACACAAATTCGTTTCTGGCCAAGTGCCGAAACGTTCTCTAACACTGAGTTCCACTATGACATTCTGGCGAAACGCCTGCGTGAACTGTCATTCCTGAACTCTGGTGTGTCGATCAAATTGGTTGATGAACGTGAAGCGGACAAACATGATCACTTCATGTATGAAGGTGGTATTCAAGCGTTCGTTGATCACCTAAACACCAACAAAACGCCAATCATCGAAAAAATCTTCCACTTTAACTCTGAGCGTGAAGACGGCATTTCAGTTGAAGTGGCGATGCAATGGAACGATGGTTTCCAAGAGAACATCTTCTGCTTTACCAACAATATCCCACAGCGTGATGGTGGTACTCACCTTGCTGGTTTCCGTGCTGCGCTAACACGTACATTGAACAGCTTTATGGATAAAGAAGGTTTCTCGAAGAAAGCGAAAACAGCGACTTCAGGCGACGATGCGCGTGAAGGTCTAACTGCGGTTGTTTCGGTGAAAGTGCCTGATCCTAAGTTCTCAAGCCAAACAAAAGACAAACTGGTTTCTTCTGAAGTGAAATCAGCTGTTGAGTCTGCAATGGGTGAAAAACTGTCTGAGTTTCTGATTGAGAACCCGACAGAAGCGAAGATGGTTTGTTCGAAAATCATCGATGCAGCACGTGCTCGTGAAGCAGCGCGTAAAGCTCGTGAAATGACGCGCCGTAAAGGTGCACTAGACCTAGCTGGCCTTCCAGGTAAACTTGCAGACTGTCAGGAAAAAGATCCGGCACTCTCTGAACTATACATAGTGGAGGGTGATTCGGCAGGCGGCTCCGCAAAACAAGGCCGTAACCGTAAGAACCAAGCAATCCTACCGCTAAAAGGTAAGATTCTTAACGTAGAAAAAGCGCGTTTCGACAAGATGCTGTCTTCGCAAGAAGTAGCAACGCTGATCACTGCACTTGGTTGTGGTATCGGTCGTGACGAGTACAACCCGGACAAGCTTCGTTACCACAACATCATCATCATGACCGATGCCGATGTCGATGGTTCGCACATCCGTACGCTACTGTTGACCTTCTTCTACCGTCAAATGCCAGAGCTTATCGAGCGTGGCTATGTGTACATCGCTCAGCCACCACTATACAAAGTGAAAAAAGGCAAACAAGAGCAGTACATCAAAGATGAAGAAGCGATGAACCAATACCAAGTATCATTGGCTCTGGACAACGCATCGCTACACGTAAACGCAGAAGCACCAGCATTGGCAGGTGAAGCACTAGAGAAGCTTGTTCAACAGTACAATGCGGGTATTAAACTGGCGGAACGTATGAGCCGTCGTTACCCAAGTGCTTTGGTAAACGAGTTGATTTACACTCCTCGCCTAACGCCAGAGCAATGCCATGACGCATCAGTTGTGGAAGCTTGGACGAAGCAGCTTATTGAACAGCTGAATGCGAAAGAAGTGGGTGCAAGCCAGTACAGCTACGAAGTTGAGCAGCACGAAGAGCTAGGCTTAAACTTGCCTAAGATTGTGGTTCGTACTCACGGCGTGACGCACGAACATGCAATTAGCATCGACTTCCTAAACTCGAAAGAGTACGGCAAGTTGGCCGATCTATCAGAAGCACTTGATGGACTTCTGGAAGAAGGCGCGTACATCAAACGTGGTGAGCGTACTATGCCAGTGGCAAACTTTGCAGAAGCGCTTGACTGGTTAGTGAAAGAGTCAATGCGTGGATTAAGCCGTCAGCGCTACAAAGGTCTAGGTGAGATGAACCCAGACCAACTTTGGGAAACCACCATGGACCCAGAAACACGTCGTATGATGCAGGTAACGATTGAAGATGCGGTAGGCGCAGATCAACTGTTCACGACGCTAATGGGTGACCAAGTAGAGCCTCGTCGTAACTTCATCGAAGAGAACGCACTGAAAGTAGCGAACCTAGACGTATAACGACACTGTTCGTGATAGTAAAAAGCAGCGAGAAATCGCTGCTTTTTTTGTTGTACCACCAGCTAAAATCGCCACTTTCTGCTAAAGCGGATGTTTTTCTGGTACTAACTGCCAACAACCCGATCAAGCCTGCCATTTTATTTCTGTTTTCTTTTTTTCTCGCCATTTTGTTCGCTTGAGCGTTTTTGCTTTCTTTTTTCTGCTCGCTATAGTGCTGAAGAGCTGATGAATAAGGAGACTAAGAAAATGGTGATGACTTTCCTGAACTAAGCCGGAAGTGATGCACTTCCGGTTCAATGCACTGAATTTATTTGTAAGACAAGGCATTAAGAAGGAAATAATCATGTTTGAACGCTGGTTCTCAGCGTACTGCTTGGCGCTGCGAACTTGGTGGTTAACCAGTCGCTTTTTAACCTATCAATCACCACTAAGGTTGTTATCGCTATTTGAAATCTGCGAGCAACAAGCCCATTGCCGTAACCGAGCTCGTATTGCGGTTGGGGACACGGTTCGCTTAGTGGATGTTGAACGCGCCTATCAATATCGCATGACATTGGTCAGCTCGCGTAAGGGGCAACCCATGACAGGTATGCTCGCGGTCGATTCTTATTTGGGGTCTCGACTGTTAGGTCGAGCTAAAAATGATGCGCTCGAAGTGGAAATTTTTAATCAGCGACGCTGCTTTGTGATTACTGAAATTGTTCATCAATCGCAGCCACCAGCTCAGAAAATGCTGTGTGGTTGTCTGTTGTGCCAATAAATAGAGGTGAAGTCATGAGTAAGAAAGAAAAGAAACAACCGCAGTTGAGTCTAAAAGAAAAGCGCAAACTAAAGCAGGAAAAGGCGGCAGAAAAGGACGTTGTAAAAGCGCGTAAATCCTCCCGCAAGTAAAGTGTAGATTGAGCCCCCCAGAACGGCGGGCTTTTTATCACAGATCGCGAAGTGATGAGGAACTAAGCTGTTCAAGGGGATAGTGGATGCTTTAAAAATTTTTTATTTTTTCCCTTGAAAGTCATTTTTGACGACCTTATATCTAGTTACGAAGAGGGTGACTGGCTTGCTAGAGACTAGAAGACCAGCCCTCTGAAATCGCTAAAACGAGATCGCTCAGAAGAGGATATGGCGTTTTAGCACACAACTTAAACCTTTAGATTCAATATCATGTCTCCGAGCCAAACCAAGGCCAGTGGAATGATAAGAATCTCTTAGTTCGGCGTTGGTTTTTGCATAAACACGCCAGTAGGATGAAACTCATCTGAACTAAGACTATTGCTTAATTAAGAGGATAGATTTATGCGTAATGTAGATTTCTCACCACTATACCGTAATGCAATTGGCTTTGATCGTCTGCTAAACCTGATGGAAGCGAATACAGCGAAAAATACTTCTGGCGGTTACCCTCCATACAACATTGAGCAAAAAGACGAGCACAACTACCGTATTACTATGGCCGTTGCTGGCTTTGCTGAAGAACAGCTCGATCTGACTCAAAACGAAAACATGTTGATTGTAAAGGGCGAACGTAAAGCCGAAGAAGGCAAAAACTATGTTTACCAAGGTATTGCAGAACGTGATTTTGAACGTAAATTCCAGCTAGCGGATTACGTAAAAGTTGTCGGTGCATCAATGGAAAACGGTCTGCTTCATATCGATTTAGTTCGTGAAATCCCTGAAGCCATGCAACCACGTAAGATTGCTATCGGTGGTAACAACCTGATTGAGAACAACTAATCAGTTAACCACCCGGTTATAGAATGAGAAAGAGCGCCGTATGGGCGCTCTTTTTAGTTTGGGGGGTTTCAAATCCGCTATTTCAAAGCCGTAATTTCAAAGAGAAGAACGGCTGAGTTCAATCCGTCTATTTACCTTCGCGGTAAGCCTTTTCCACTTCTTCAGCGATAATCGCAATGCCTTTTTGCATCATCTCATCATCTTGAACGTAGTTCATACGCAGGCATTGGTGCGCGTGATCCCACTCGTCTTGCTGACCAATAAAGAAATATTCACCAGGGACAATCAATACGCCACGCGCTTTCAAGCGTTGGTACAGTTCCATTGTTGAGATTGGCAGTTCATCAAACCATAACCACAAGAAGATAGCGCCTTCCGGCTTGTGGATGCGGAATCGCTCATCGGTAATTGCTTGTTGGAGCAGTTCAACCGCACGTTGTGATTTTTGCTTGTAGAACGGCTTAATCACCTCTGAACTCAGTTTAAGCAGATCACCTTTGCCAATTATATGGTTTGCCAGCGCTGGACCAACACTGCCCGGCGCTAGGCTGATGATGCCGTTCATATTGGTTAACGCTTGAGTGATTTCTTCACTCGCAATCACAATGCCACAACGCACACCTGGCAAGCCAAGTTTAGATAGGCTCATGCATAGGATGGTGTTTTCATTCCAGAACGGTTCGACATCTTCAAAGATGATGTTCGGGAAAGGTAGACCGTAGGCATTATCGATGATCAGCGGGATGTTGTTCTCACGTGCTAGCTTGTCCAGCTTACGTACTTCTTCGTCTGTCAGTACATTACCCGTTGGGTTGGTTGGACGAGATGCACAGATTGCCGCAACAGAGTCGTCGACGGTTAGCTGCTCAAAATCGACGTGGTATTTAAACAGACCGTTATCTAACAGCTCGATTTCTGGGTGGTAAGAGATAAAGATATCTTCATCAATGCCTGCATCACCATAACCGATATACTCAGGTGCGATAGGCAGTAGCACTTTCTTATGCGAACCATCTGGCTGTTTACCTGCCAACAAGTTGAACAAGTAGAAAAAGCCACTTTGGCTGCCGTTAGTTAGGCTGATGTTTTTTTCTGAAATATCCCAGCCGTAAGTTTCACGGAATAACTGAGCTAGCGCTTTGACGAACGCGTCTTTACCCTGCGGGCCATCGTAGTTGGCGAGGGCGGCGACGAGCTCCCCACTGGCGAGCATTTCCTCACTGGCTTGGTGAAAGTAATCGAGCATGGCAGGAATGGCGGCAGGATTACCTCCACCGAGCATGATGGCACCTGGTGTGCGCAGACCATCATTCAAATCGTCCATTAACTGCGTAATACCTGAATACTGATTAAATTTTTCACCAAACTTTGAGAACTGCATGCTGACTTATACCTAATTCATTGTGATTGCTTTGTGTATGTTTATGCCGATGTTTTATCGGCTTATCGAGTAATCCTTGACCTTACCTCAATGCGTAATTAACGCAAAGTGTGAATTAAGCCGAAAAAGAAAAAAGTGTGTCATTAGACCAGAGGTACGAGATAAAAAGGCAAAAAGAGCAATAAAAAAGGGAAGCTTATGCTTCCCTTGCTGGTGGAGAGAGTGTGATTTACTCACCGGTGTAAACAATCAGCACCTTATCGTCTTGGTATTGGCGTTCGAACGCGTAGTAACCTTCTTGGTTGCGAGTGATGTGCTTACCTTGAGCAACTGCTGGGTGGCGTTTACGGAATTCACCCAACTTTTGCCAGTGTTGCAGTAGATCTTCACGTTCGCCATGAATCTTATCCCATGGCATATCTGAGCGTGTGCCTTGGTGAGCATCTGAACCAGTAATGCCAAAATCACGAGCTATCTCATCACCGTAATAGATCTGTACTGCACCCGGAGCCAGCATCAGTGCATTCGCGGCACGTGCTTGGTCATCAAAGCTGCGGCTGCGCGCTGACCAAAACAGCTGTGTATCGTGTGAAGACAAGTAGCTCAACACGTTGAACTCAGGATCGTTATTGATGCGCTCTGCATAGCGGCGGTAATCATTATCAAGTTGAGCGAAACACTTCAGTGCTTTTGGTGCCACATCAGATTGGAACTCGAAGTTAATGATGGAATCGAAGCCGTTATCGAAATACGGGCTCTTCACTACGCTGTGTGCCCATACTTCACCCGTCATCCAGAAAGGTAGATCATCCAAGGCTTTGTCCGGGTTGTTTTGCTTCCATTGAGCTAGCGCTTGAGTGGTGCTGGCTTTCAGCTCTGCCCACGCTTCCATTTCAACGTGTTTGGCTGTGTCAACGCGGAAGCCATCAATGCCGTAGTCACGTACCCAATCGGATAACCAGGTAATCAGGTGTTCACGTGGGGTTTGTAGCTCATCTTGCGCATTGGTGTCTTTATTGCGGAAGAAGTTTGGTAGTCCGGTTTTCTGAGTCGATTCGGTTTTGAGATCCGGTAGGTAGTTCAAAGACATGGTGATGTCGTTGTAGCCCGGAGCATCGTAGTCACCAATGTCAGTGCGGATCCAATCTTTGCCCCACCATTTATCCCACGCTTCGCTATCACCGTATTTGATGTAGTCGTTAAAGCTGTGCCAGCTTTGTCCTGATTTTGGCTGCCAGTCGGTCCATTTTTCACCAAGGACTTCTTTGGCTTCTTGGTCATCAAGGTAAAGCTGACCAAATCCGAATTCCTGCATGTCTGCTAATGTCGCATAACCTGTGTGGTTCATGACCACATCCCAAATCACGCGGATACCTTTCTTATGGGCAGTATCGACGAAGGTTCTGAGTTCATCTTCGGTACCCATGTTGGCATCAAGCTTGGTCCAATCTTGGTGATAGTAGCCGTGGTAGCCGTAGTGTTTAAAATCGCCTTTATCGCCGCCGCCAACCCAGCCGTGGATTTGTTCCAGTGGTGAAGTTATCCAGATAGCATTGACACCAAGTGATTCGATGTAATCGAGTTTTTTCGTCAGACCCGCTAAGTCACCACCGTGGAAGGTGCCAATCTCGTATTTTCCATCTTTGCTGCGACCGTAGCTGTTGTCGTTGTCTGGGTTGCCATTGTAGAAGCGGTCAGTCATGACGAAGTACACCGTCGCGTTATCCCAGCTGAACGGTTTATCGGCTTGCTGTTCAACCTCTTCTAGTAACAACAGACCTTGACTCATAGGACCCGGCTGCATGGTGACGCTGCCATTGGCGACTGTGGCTTCTTGTTCGGTTAAGGCATCACGAACGACAGTGCCATCATTAAAGGTTTGAGCAACATTGATGGTTTTTGGCGTGTCAGTTGCGACAGGGCAAGAGTAGGTGATGTCCTGACTCTGTTTTGGTTTGATTTTTACAGTTAGCTCATTGGTGGTTGGATTGAGCGTAAATTGATAGGTATTGGCTTTGAAGATGCGCAGCGGCATTTGTGCATCAGTGGCGCAGTTATCCATTTTTAATGGACGATTGAACTTGATGCGATTTTCTTCTGCTAGGGCAAAGCTACTGCCACAGCTTTGCTTGCTGTCAGCAATGGTAAAGGTGTAACTGCCTTTTTCGAGTTTTTGCTCGGCGACAAGTAAGCCTTGTGAGTTTTCTTCAAAAACAGCGGTGTCATCACCGACGCTTAATACGATGGCATTTTCTGGAATCTGGCTGCAGGCGCTCAGCAGACCGATAGAGAGTGCGAGAATTGTTTTTTTCATTGTGTCCTTCCCCCGAATAAACAGTCCAGTTATAGCAAAACTGTGCCTCTACAATCCGAGCTCTACACCAACAAGTTAAACGCGTCTCACCCTACAAATTTTAGTCTTGTTCACAAAATGAATAATAAGCGTCACCTTCATCGGTTTGAAGGCAACAAAAAAGGGAAGCATCTGCTTCCCTTTTACTTATTTCTTAATCACTTCGAAGAGTAATGAATTACTTTTGAAGCAAAGAAATGTCTGCGATCTGAAGGAACAGGTTACGCAGGTTGTTCAGTAGTGTCAGACGGTTCTTCTTAAGTGCTTCGTCGTCTGCCATTACCATTACGTTATCAAAGAACGCGTCAACTGGTTCACGTAGGTCTGCTAGCTTGCTTAGGGCTTCTTGGTAGTTACCTGTAGCAAATGCTGGCTCTAGCGCTTCTGTCATTACTTCAACGCTTTCTGCTAGTGCTTTCTCTGCGTCTTCTTGTAGAAGTGCTAGGTCGATGTCTGCTGCTAGTTCGCCGTCGAATTTCGCTAGGATGTTACCTACACGTTTGTTCGCTGCGGCTAGAGACTCTGCTGCTTCTAGTTCACGGAAGTGAGAAACCGCTTTAACTCGTTGGTCGAAGTCTGCTGGTTTCGTCGGACGACGAGCTAGAACCGCTTGAATGATGTCTACGCTGAAGCCTTCGTCTTGGTACCAAGCACGGAAACGACCAAGCATGAACTCGATAACGTCTTGTTCAACGTTGTCGTTGGTTAGGCGGTCGCCAAACAGTGACTTCGCTTTCGCTACTAGGTCAACAAGATCTAGGTTGTAGCCGTATTCAACGATGATACGTAGTACACCTAGAGATGCGCGGCGTAGTGCGAATGGGTCGCTGCCTTTAGGTGCTTGACCAATACCGAAGATACCTACGATAGTGTCTAGCTTGTCTGCCATTGCAACTGCAGTTGAAACACCGTTTGATGGCAGTTCATCACCTGCGAAACGAGGCATGTATTGCTCGTTCAGTGCTACTGCAACTTCTTCTGCTTCACCGTCGTGGCGAGCATAGTGCATACCCATAACACCTTGAGTATCCGTGAATTCGAATACCATTGAGGTCATTAGGTCACATTTTGCTAGTAGACCAGCACGCTTTGATTTCTCAACGTCAGCACCGATTTGCTCAGCAATGTAGCCAGCAAGCTCTGTGATGCGGTCTGTTTTGTCTTTGATCGTACCCAGTTGCTTTTGGAAGATCGCTTGCTCTAGTTCAGGCAGACGGTCGATAAGTGGACGCTTACGGTCTGTGTTGAAGAAGAACTCTGCGTCAGCAAGACGAGGACGAACCACTTTCTCGTTACCTTCGATTACGTAACGAGGCTCTTTTGATTCGATGTTCGATACGAAGATGAAGTTAGGTAGTAGCTTCTTGTTTTCGTCGTAAACAGGGAAGTACTTTTGGTCACCTTTCATGGTGTAAACCAACGCTTCAGAAGGCACTTTTAGGAACTCTTCTTCAAACTTCGCTGTTAGTACCACTGGCCATTCAACCAGAGACGTTACTTCTTCTACTAGGTCATCTTCTAGGTCAGCGATACCGCCAACCGCTGCTGCCGCTTTTTGTGCGTCAGCTAGGATGATTGCTTTACGCGCTTCGTAATCTGCCATTACTTTACCGCGCTCTTCTAGGATCGCAGGGTATTGTTCAGCAGAATCGATAGTGAACTCTTGCTCACCCATGAAGCGGTGACCACGGATAGTGCGGTCTGAAGCGACACCAAGAATCTCGCCTTCGATTAGATCGCTGCCCATTAGCATGGTTAGCGTCTTAACTGGACGGATAAATTGAGTCGTTTTGTTACCCCAGCGCATTGGTTTTGCGATAGGTAGGTTTGCTAGTGCTTTCGCTGCAAGTTCAACTACGATCTCAGACGTTGGCTGACCTTTCACTTCTTGTTTGAACAGTAGCCATTCACCTTTGTCTGTAACCATGCGCTCTGCTTGGTCAACCGTGATGCCACAACCGCGTGCCCAGCCTTGAGCCGCTTTTGTTGGGTTGCCTTCCGCGTCAAACGCTGCAGAAACCGCAGGACCACGTTTTTCAACAACTTTGTCAGACTGGCTGTCTGCTAGTGCTGCGACTTTAAGTGCAAGACGACGAGGTGCCGCGAACCATTTCACGCCTTCGTGAGCAAGCTCAGCGCCTTTTAGTTCTGCTTCGAAGTTTGCTGCGAATGCTTCAGCTAGAGTGCGAAGTTGCGTTGGTGGTAGCTCTTCTGTACCTAGCTCGATTAGAAATTCTTTTGCCATGTTACTCTACCCCTTACGCTTGTTCTTTCTTACACATTGGGAAACCAAGAGCTTCACGCGATGCGTAGTATGCTTCTGCAACTGCTTTCGTCAGGTTGCGGATGCGTAGGATGTAACGTTGGCGTTCAGTTACTGAGATCGCTTTACGTGCGTCTAGTAGGTTGAATGCGTGACCGGCTTTTAGAATGCGCTCGTAAGCCGGTAGTGGCAGTGGCTTTTCAAGCTCAAGCAGCTCTTTACACTCTTTCTCGCACTGTTCGAAGAAACCAAATAGGAATTCAACGTCTGCGTGCTCGAAGTTGTAAGTCGATTGCTCTACTTCATTTTGGTGGAAGATATCACCGTAAGTCACTTTGCTGCCATCTGGTGCGATGTTCCAAACGAGGTCGTAAACAGAGTCTACTTCTTGGATGTACATTGCTAGACGTTCGATACCGTAAGTGATTTCACCAGTTACTGGTTTACACTCAAGACCACCAACTTGCTGGAAGTAAGTAAACTGGGTCACTTCCATGCCGTTTAGCCAAACTTCCCAGCCCAGACCCCATGCGCCTAGTGTTGGGTTTTCCCAGTTGTCTTCTACGAAACGGATGTCGTGTACAAGAGGGTCAATACCAAGAACTTCAAGGGAGCCAAGGTACAACTCTTGAATATTGTCAGGCGATGGTTTTAGCGCTACTTGGAATTGGTAGTAGTGCTGAAGACGGTTAGGGTTTTCACCGTAACGGCCATCAGTAGGACGACGTGAAGGTTGTACGTAAGCTGTCGACATTGGCTCTGGGCCAAGCGCTCGTAGACAGGTCATTGGGTGAGAGGTACCCGCACCCACTTCCATATCTAGCGGTTGAACAATGGTACAACCATTTTGAGCCCAATAATCCTGCAGCGCGAGGATCATTCCCTGGAAGGTTTTGATATCGTATTTTTGCATAAGTCAGGTTCGCGCGATTCTCTTGTTACTCGTTAATTCGTCATCTATGCCGAGTTTTTCAACTCTAACAACGGCGATAAAGAGTAATTACGGTTGAATAAATTAACAATCTAGTATAACCAGATATTGAGCATGGGAGTAGAGCTAATCTTGATTAATTCGTGGGCGATTTTCTCCTTTAATGAATTTTTACCGCGTTATCTGCTGTATTTTTCCTAAAAGGGAGTTTTTGCCTGCTTTGGCTCTTGAGAAGCGCAACAAAGGTGGCTAGAATTGCGCCTGTCTTTGGGGAGTAGCTTACCTGATGAAGTTTCTGTTTCATCTGGTTCGTCCGTCAACATAATTGGTGCAAAATCACCATGGCGTTCGAGACTTGAAGCCTTTCAAGTTTAGCAAGACCTTAGACAAATCATCACGAACCGGGGTAGGGGCGTGAGGTTTGTCTTCGGTTAAAAATAATAATCCCTGCCCCAATGAGCATGTCGTGAGCGTTTTAGCTATTTCAATTACTACTGTAGCGTTAGCAGAAATTGGCGATAAGACCCAATTGCTATCTCTATTACTCGCAAGTCGTTACCGAAAACCAATCCCAATTATTGCAGCAATCTTTTTGGCAACTATTGCCAACCACGCTTTGGCTGCATGGTTAGGTGTGGTTGTCGCAGACTATCTATCACCTGAGATTTTAAAGTGGGTGCTGGTGGTCAGTTTTGTCGCGATGGCGGCTTGGGTTCTGATCCCGGACAAACTGGATGATGACGAGCAGATTTCTAATCGAGGCCCATTTATTGCCAGCTTTATCGCGTTCTTCGTTGCGGAGATAGGCGATAAAACTCAGATCGCCACTTCCATCTTAGGGGCGCAATACGCGGATGCGTTAAGTTTGGTGATTATCGGTACCACAATCGGTATGCTGCTTGCGAATGTACCTGTGGTCCTGATTGGTAAATTGTCGGCCGACAAGATGCCTTTAGGGCTGATCCGTAAAATTACCGCATTTTTGTTTATTGCTCTGGCAATAGGGGCTGCACTGTTCTGATTTTTTGCACGTGAAATGATGTGAGTTATCAATCATTAGTGGCGTGCTGCGCGAGTTCAAACTCTGACTCTAAATCGTTCCGTTGCGTGACGGATGACATATAAGTGTCATACTTGTCATGGTAGTTTAATGGTGTGAATGATAGCGAGAGGGCAAGTTTATGCTTACACGTTACATGGGGATGTCCCCGAAGAGTCAGAGTTATTTATTCACTTTTGGTTTAGCGCTGTGTTTACTAGCGATGGTGCTAACTGATATGTGGTTACCGATTGTAGCAGGATCGTTCGTTCTTACTGGATTGACAGTAGAAGCGTGGATTCGTGTCGCTCACATCATTCCTATGCATGAAGAGATGCGGGCAATGAAGAAACAACTTAACAAGCTCCAATCAGAAGTTCGCACACTCGAATACGACGAATAAACAAACGGCAGCCAATATAGGCTGCCGTTTTTAGTTCGACCAGATTATTCCAATCCTTTCTTGATCAGGTACTGATACGGAACTTGCTCCGTTTGTGCCGCAACTAATTGGTGGTCCATAAAGCGGCAGAAACTCGGAATGTCTCGAGTCGTGGATGGATCGTCTGCTTTGACCAGCAAAATCTCACCATCTTGCATGTTGCGAATTGTCTTCCTGACCATCATCACTGGCTCTGGGCAGCGCAGTCCTTCCGCCTCTAATGTCTTGTTTGCCAGTTCAGGATTAAAGCTCATAGTGTGATTCTCGTAACTAACTGAACGTTGAATTTTACTTTCGTTGAAAAAATATTCAATAACCACTTGGCAAACCGAATTTTTTGTTTTACCTTAAATTAACAATTTGGTAACAACTGGCAAGGGAGAGGCAATGTTAACAGCGTTAGACAGACTTACGATTTACTCAGTGCTGTGTTTTATCTCGTTTTGTGCATTGGTACTCAGGACGCCAGCTGACACCTCTTTGACGCCTCTCGTAGGCATGGTTGCCACTATTATTGGGATTTGGATCGAGATGCGCAGATGGTCTGGCGCATCTGAGCAAGAAAATTAGCGCTTCTTGCTTGGATCAGAATGCTTTTAATAACGCTCACCTATTTTTACCGACACTTCATTCCGACACTATCCCCATTTTTCTTGGGCTTCCCCGCTGAAAGGCGGGATTTTTTTTGCCTAAAGAGTACAATTTACCCAAACACATACAAAATAAGTGGCTAATTCGTGGAACTGGAAGATATCTATCGCCGAGATTTAAATTTACTGGTTGCGTTGCGAGTACTGATAGAAGAAAACAGTGTCAGTAAGGCGGCAACACGTCTGAACTTGAGTCAATCGGCAATGAGTCGTGTGCTTGGTCGTCTGCGTGACTTATTGGGAGATCCGCTGTTTACTCGTCAGGGACAGCATTTGATCCCAACTCAGAAAGCGTTAGAGATCGATCGCTCATTGGGCGAGCCATTAGAGTCTTTACGTCAGTTGTTATCTCCGGTTGAGTTTGACCCATTGCAATGCGTGCAGACTTTCAACATCGTGACCACCGACTATGCCATGCAAACAATCTTACCGTTCGCTTTGCCGAGAATTTACCAAGAAGCGCCAAACGTGTCTTTCAACTTCTTACCACTGCAACACGACCGTTTATCAGATCAGCTCACTTATGAAGGTGCAGACTTAGCGATTTGTCGCCCGACAGGCCCGGTAGAGCCTCTACGCAGTGAAGTGTTGGGGCGAGTGGGGGTGCTGTGTATGCTTTCAAAACAGCATCCATTAGCGGATAAAGAAATGAGCTTGGATGATTATCTGAGTCATCCACATGCCATGATCGCCATCAGTGATGGTGTTAAGGCACTGATCGAACAAGCTTTGATGGAGAAACCTAAGCGTAAAATGGTTCTGCGGGCTTATCATTTAGAAGCCGCATTGGCGATCATGGATACCTTGCCAATTATCATCACAGTACCAGCGGATTTGGCGTATCTGGTTGCCGAGCGTTATGACTTGGTGGTGAAACCATTACCATTCCAATTCACGCCGTTTGAATACTCGATGATTTGGCATGCGCGTTGCGAACATTCTCCCGCTCAAGAATGGTTAAGAACGATTGTGCGTGAAGAGTGTAGCCGTCTGATAGCTAAACGTATCGAAGATATGGGACTGAACTGCTAACAAAAAAGAGCCAGCAATGCCGGCTCTTCGTCTATTTACACTGAGTCAGTGTTTATAGCTTGATAACCACACGACCCGTTACTTGACCGTTGGTGATGTCTTCTGCATATTTCGGTGCTTCAGCAAGAGCAACTTCAGTACACGCTTGCTCGAAGTAGCTGTCTGGTAGTAGCTCGACCAGCTTTTCCCATGCAGCGATACGTTTCTCTGTTGGGCACATTACTGAGTCCACACCTTGTAGGCGAACATTACGTAGGATGAACGGCATCACTGTGGTTGGTAGATCAAAACCACCAGCAAGACCACAAGCTGCAACTGCACTGTTGTAATCCATTTGCGCCAATACTTTTGCTAGTACTTTGCTTCCTACAGTATCAACCGCACCTGCCCATACTTGTTTTTCAAGCGGACGTGCTGGTTCTTCAAATTCAGTACGGTCGATGATGCGGCTAGCACCTAGTTTTTCAAGTAGCGGGCCGTTTTTCTCTACACGACCTGTCACTGCAGCAACTTTGTAGCCAAGCTGTGCTAGAAGCGTTACTGCGACTGAGCCTACACCGCCACTTGCGCCAGTTACTAGGATTTCGCCATTTTCAGGTTTGATGCCTGCATCAAGCAGTGCTTGAACACACAGCATACCAGTGAAGCCAGCAGTACCAACCATCATTGCTTTCTTGCTGTCTAGACCTTTTGGTAGTGGTACTAGCCAATCCGCTTTTAGACGAGCACGCTGAGACATACCACCCCAGTGGTTTTCACCCACGCCCCAGCCAGTAAGGACAACTTTGTCACCAGCTTGGTAGCGGTCGTCTTCTGAGCTTACTACCGTACCTGCTAGGTCAATACCTGGCACCATCGGGAAGTTACGGATGATTTTACCTTTACCTGTGATCGCAAGACCGTCTTTGTAGTTTAACGATGAGTAATCAACGTCAATCAAAACGTCGCCTTCAGGCAGTTGTGTTTCATCGATTTGCTCGATGTTAGCGATAGTACGTTTGTCTTCTTGATTTAGAACTAGAGCATTAAACATAAGGTTCTCCGATTGTGCGGTAGCATGACTCTGGGTCACATGCAGCAAAATATTAACTGGTCTAAGTGTATGTCTTCTTTGTCTATGAATAAAATGAAACTTGAGCATTTAATGTATGCTCTTCATGCATGTTTGATGTAAAACAAAGGGCGACATCAATTGTCGCCCTTAAGTGTAATACTAAAAATTTTAGTACTAGTTCATTTGCTTATGATTGTTGGCTCGATCACTACAACAACGTCTTGAACTGTTATGGTCGTTCAAATACTGTCGCAATGCCCTGACCCAAACCGATACACATGGTGGCCAGACCGTATTTCGCGTCTTTCGCTTCCATTAGGTTGATCAACGTTGTTGAGATACGTGAACCAGAACAGCCTAGTGGATGACCCAATGCTATCGCACCACCGTTAAGGTTGACCTTCTCATCCATAACATCAAGCAGGCCTAAGTCTTTAGCACACGGCAGAGACTGCGCGGCAAATGCTTCGTTTAGCTCAACCACATCCATGTCTTCAATTGAAAGACCGGCACGCTTGAGCGCTTTTTTCGTCGCAGGTACAGGACCGTAACCCATAATAGAAGGATCGCAGCCCGCAATGGCCATGCCTTTAATACGTGCACGAATATTCAAGCCAAGCTCATTGGCTTTCTCTTCGCTCATGATCAACATCGCTGATGCACCATCGGACAGAGCCGATGATGTACCGGCTGTTACTGTACCGTTTGCAGGGTCGAACACTGGGCGAAGTTGAGATAGACCTTCAACGGATGTTTCAGGGCGAATCACTTCGTCATAATCCAGAGTGAACAGTGTGCCGTCTGCTGCGTGGCCTTCAATTGGTAGAATTTCGTTTTTAAAACGACCCTCTACGGTTGCTGCGTGCGCACGAGCGTGAGAGCGAGCGGCAAACTCGTCTTGTTGCTCACGGCTAATGCCATGTAATTTACCCAGCATTTCAGCCGTTAAGCCCATCATGCCCGCAGCTTTTGCTACGTTCTTTGACATACCTGGGTGAAAGTCTACACCGTGGTTCATTGGCACATGCCCCATGTGCTCAACACCACCAATTAGGCAGATTTCAGCATCGCCAGTCATGATGGCACGTGTACCATCGTGAAGCGCTTGCATTGATGAGCCACACAAGCGGTTCACCGTCACGGCGCCAATTTCAATCGGCAGACCAGCAAGCAGCGCCGCATTACGTGCAACGTTAAAGCCTTGCTCTAGTGTTTGCTGTACACAGCCCCAGTAGATGTCTTCAATCTCGCTTGGGTTCACTTGTGGGTTACGCGCAAGAATGCCTTTCATTAGGCGCGCAGATAGATCTTCTGCTCGTGTATGACGGAAAGCACCACCTTTAGAGCGACCCATTGGAGTACGTAGACAATCGACTACGACAACATTTCTTGTTTGATTAGTCATTTTAGAATCCCTCCTTAGATAGAACCTTGCTGTTGTGCACCGTAAAAGCTTTCACCTTTCGCCGCCATATCAATCAGCATTTGCGGTACTTGGTACATCGCACCTAGCTCGGCGTGTTGTTTTGCCATTTCAACGTATTCAGCAATACCCACGCTGTCTAGATAGCGGAATACGCCACCGCGGAATGGAGGGAAACCAAGACCATAAACCAGTGCCATATCCGCTTCTTGTGGAGTGGCAATGATGCCTTCTTGTAGGCACAGCACCACTTCGTTGATCATTGGAATCATCATACGTTGAATGATGGTCTGATCGTCAAAGTCCTGCTTATCGGCACAAACGTCAGCAAGTACCGGTAAGATCGCTTCGGAGAAGGTTTTCTTCGGCTTACCTTTTTTATCTATGGTGTAGCTGTAGAAGCCATTACCATTTTTCTGACCATATTTGTCTGCTTCGAACAGTGCATCAATCGCATCACGACCTTGTTTACCCATACGCTCAGGGAAACCGTCAGCCATCACAGCTTGTGCGTGGTGCGCGGTATCAATGCCGACTACGTCAAGCAAGTACGCCGGTCCCATCGGCCAGCCAAACTTACGCTCCATGACTTTGTCGATTTTCGTAAAGTCAGCACCATCACGAAGTAGCATGCTGAAGCCGCCAAAGTATGGGAACAATACGCGGTTAACGAAGAACCCTGGGCAGTCATTAACGACAATTGGTGATTTGCCCATTTTCGCAGCATACGCCACAACACGATTGATGGTTTCATCAGAGGTGTGCTCACCACGGATGATCTCAACAAGAGGCATACGATGCACTGGGTTGAAGAAGTGCATACCACAGAAGTTTTCTGGGCGTTTTAGTGATTTTGCCAATAGGTTGATAGGAATCGTCGAGGTGTTTGAGGTGATAACGGTGTCGTCACCGACATGGGACTCAACTTCACTCAAAACTGCTGCTTTTACTTTCGGGTTTTCAACGACAGCTTCAACAATCACATCAGAGTTTTCAATACCTGCGTAATGTAAGCTCGGTGTGATTGACGCTAAAATACCCGCCATCTTAAAGCCATCAATGCGACCGCGAGATAAGCGTTTATTCAGCAGCTTAGATGCTTCAGTCATGCCTAGGTCGAGCGACGCTTGCGCGATGTCTTTCATTAAGACTGGCACACCTTTTAGCGCTGATTGGTAAGCAATGCCGCCACCCATGATACCTGCACCTAATACGGCTGCACGTTGCGTGTCTTTACTTGCTGACTTCGCTGCTTTTTTCGCAATGCCTTTGATGTATTGATCATTAAGGAATAGGCCAACGAGTGATTTTGCTTCTTCCGATTTAGCCAATTTCACGAAGTGCTTACGTTCAATGTCTAACGCTTCATTACGTGCAAAGCGAGCACCTTCTTCAATCGTGATAACGGCTGTCATTGGGGCAGGGTAGTGAGGACCTGCTTTTTGTGCCACCAGACCCTTCGCCATGGTGAAGCTCATCATTGATTCAAGCTTACTCAGCGTTAGAGGCGATGTTTTCTGTGCTCGGCGTGCTTGCCAGTCAAGTTTCTCATTAATTGCAGAGTTAAGAGTTTGTAGTGCTGATTCGTATAAAGCATCAGTCTCTACAACAGCATCGAGTAAGCCAATTTTCAATGCTTCATCAGCTCGGCATGCTTTACCTTGGGTTATGATTTCCATTGCGCTGTCTGCGCCAATAACGCGAGGTAAGCGTACACAACCACCAAAGCCCGGCATGATTCCCAGTTTCGTTTCTGGTAGGCCGATGCTGGTGGTTTTGTCACCAATACGCATGTCTGTTGCTAGCACACATTCACAACCGCCACCAAGAGCGTGGCCTTTGATCACTGAGATGGTCGGAACGGGTAAGTCTTCTAATTTGTTAAAGATGCTATTAGCAAATTGCAGCCATTGGTCGAGCTCGGCATCCGTTTTAGCAAACAGACCTAAAAACTCGGTAATGTCTGCGCCTACAATGAATGCGTCTTTATCTGAAGTGAGCAACAACCCCTTGAGGCCTTGATGGGCAATGAGCGCATCAAGAGCTTTATCTAGCGATTCTAATGTCGCTAGGTCGAGTTTGTTGACGGATTTTGGAGAGCAGAAGCTTAGCTCTGCAATACCATCTTGTATTTCCTTTACCTGTAGGGTTTCGGCTTGGTAAATCATTGTCTATCTCCATGACATACAATCGTGGATTGTCTGTATACCTATTTCAACGACGCCGTGTACCTCGGCAAATAGGTATCGAGGAAGTCGTTTTATTTTTGTTCTGGTTTGACCAGTAAGGTTAGTTTGGATCGTGGATTGTTTAATTTCAATACATTTTTTAAACAAGTGTTTAACATTTTGCGCTGTGGCAGATCTTATGCGACGGGTAAATCACACTCGTGATAGACTTCAGGCAAATAGACATGAATCCATAATCCTATGAATGACAAGCCTTATCTGATTCCAGCAGAGCCCGCTCAATTTGAAGAAGAAATTAAAAAGAGCGTCTTCATTACTTATTTGGCACACACGCCAAGTATCGAAGCTGCAAAAGCATTTGTTGATCAAATCAAAGCTAAACACGCTGATGCTAGACATAACTGTTGGGGCTTTGTTGCTGGTCGACCAGAAGATTCGATGAAGTGGGGCTTTAGTGATGATGGAGAACCTTCAGGGACGGCAGGCAAACCAATCCTGGCGCAGCTGTCTGGATCTGGGGTGGGGGAGATCACGGCTGTGGTCACGCGATACTCTGGTGGAATCAAGTTAGGTACAGGCGGCTTGGTTAAAGCGTATGGGGGTGGGGTTCAACAAGCGCTCAAGCTGCTTCAAACTATTGAGAAAAAAATAACCACAAAGCTCAGACTAACGTTAGACTATGGGTTTATGCCTATCGCACAATCAATCATGCCGCAATTTGGTGCGATAGAAGTCGAGGCTGAATACAGCGATCAGGTCGTATTAGTGGTGGAAATTGAGCTTCGAGAAGTGAGCGCGTTTACCCAAGCAATCATCAATAAAAGCGGGGCAAAGGCAATTGTCACTCCGCTAGACGGACAATAATGAAAAACAGGAAGCAACAGGGACAGCTTCGCTAGTCAATTTATCCATGCAATTTCGTTCAATTATTCGAATCGTCGGGCTACTGCTCGCACTCTTTAGTGTCACTATGCTTGCGCCAGCACTCGTTGCGCTGATCTATCGAGATGGTGCTGGTGTGCCTTTTGTCACGACATTTTTTGTTCTGCTGTTTTGTGGGGCCGTTTGTTGGTACCCAAACCGCAGGTATAAGCACGAGCTTAAAGCTCGAGATGGCTTTCTTATTGTCGTCTTATTCTGGACAGTACTTGGCAGTGCAGGCTCGATCCCCTTTCTCATTGCTGACAATCCGAACGTCTCAGTGACAGATGCGTTTTTTGAATCGTTTTCTGCTCTCACGACGACCGGGGCGACCGTTATTGTTGGTTTGGATGAGTTACCTAAAGCGATTCTATTCTATCGACAGTTACTGCAGTGGTTCGGCGGTATGGGAATCATCGTATTAGCGGTGGCGATTTTGCCAGTACTTGGCATCGGTGGTATGCAGCTTTACCGCGCCGAGATCCCAGGTCCAGTCAAGGATACTAAAGTGACGCCGCGCATAGCAGAAACTGCTAAGGCGCTTTGGTACATCTATTTGAGCCTGACTATCGCCTGTGCTTCGGCTTTTTGGTTAGCTGGTATGACGCCATTTGATGCCATCAGTCACAGCTTTTCCACCATTGCCATTGGTGGCTTCTCTACCCACGATGCCAGCATCGGATACTTTGATAGTTACGCGATTAACCTGATTACGGTGGTTTTTCTGCTTATATCTGCATGTAATTACACACTGCACTTTGCTGCATTTGCATCAGGTGGCGTACATCCCAAGTATTACTGGAAAGATCCTGAGTTTCGCGCCTTCTTGTTTATTCAAGTGCTGCTATTTATCATTTGCTTTCTATTATTACTGAAACATCACTCTTACACATCGACATACGATGCTTTCGATCAGGCTCTGTTCCAAACTGTATCAATATCCACAACAGCGGGCTTTACGACAACAGGTTTTGCGGATTGGCCGCTCTTCTTACCTGTGCTGTTATTGTTCTCTTCCTTTATAGGTGGTTGTGCTGGTTCAACAGGCGGCGGCATGAAAGTGATCCGTATCCTGCTTCTTACCTTACAAGGTGCGCGTGAACTAAAACGTTTGGTGCACCCTCGTGCGGTTTACACCATCAAAGTGGGTGGCAGTGCCCTACCGCAACGTGTTGTCGATGCAGTTTGGGGTTTCTTCTCCGCATACGCATTGGTATTTGTGGTTTGTATGTTGGGGTTGATTGCAACAGGAATGGATGAGCTCAGTGCGTTCTCGGCGGTGGCTGCGACTCTGAACAACCTCGGTCCTGGCTTAGGAGAAGTAGCGCTGCACTTTGGTGATGTTAACGACAAAGCAAAATGGGTATTGATAGTTTCTATGCTGTTTGGTCGTTTGGAAATCTTTACCTTACTTATTCTACTTACGCCGACGTTTTGGCGTAGCTAAGGGGAAATCGTGGCAAAAGCATTATTTCTATACTCTTCCCGCGAAGGGCAGACTAAAAAAATTCTCCACTATATAGATGAACAACTTCCAGACTTCGATTGTGAGCTGGTGGATTTACATAATGTCGAGACGATTGACTTCAGCCAATACGACAGAGTATTGATAGGCGCCTCTATTCGCTATGGCCATCTTAATAAAAAGCTATACCAGTTTATTGAGCGAAACCTCAATCAATTGGAGCAAAATAAAGTGGCATTTTTCTGCGTAAACCTAACCGCTCGTAAAGAGGACCAAGGAAAGGATACACCTGAAGGTAGTGCCTACATTCGCAAGTTCCTAATTAAGTCGCCTTGGAAACCAACGCTAATCGGTGTTTTTGCTGGTGCACTTTATTACCCACGTTATAGCTGGTTCGACAGAACTATGATTAGGTTCATTATGTCGATGACGGGTGGCGAAACCGATACGACCAAAGAGGTGGAGTACACCAATTGGGAAAAAGTGGCTCTTTTCGCAGATAAATTTAGAGAACTGTAGAAATAACGTGCTCTTTTGACCGCTTTTGATGCAAATTTATCCG
>NZ_JAWOVO010000023.1:0-77844 GCF_033339955.1 Vibrio sp. 1731
TGAGTTTAAAAGCGAGGGAGTAATCGCGCTGAGTTCTTTTAGTTGTTGATTTCATAACACTCTCCAATTTTGGGGGTAGAAAGTGTCAACCTTATTTAGGACGGCACAGAAGCCACAAAAAAGGAGAGCCGAAGCTCTCCTTTTTCTTTTTACGATTGAGTTATGTTCCAACTAGTCACCAGCAAACATATAGCCTTCGCCGTGTACCGTTACAAAAATCTGTGGGTTCTTAGGATCGAACTCCATTTTTGCGCGCATACGTCGAATAAGAACATCAATGGTGCGGTCATTCGGCGCATCCACTCGATGGCTGATCATGTTCAAAATACGCTCACGACTTAACACCTGGTTAGGGTAAGACGATAATGCCACCAAAAGTTCATACTCTGCTTTAGTTAGTTTTACTGGCTCACCGTTGCGGCTAAGTGCGCGACGTTGAATGTCGAATGTCCACTCCCCAAAGCGCACAATGTGCTCTTCACTGGTTTCATTCGCTTTCGAGCTGCCACTGCGCGCTGCTGAAATACGCCACAGCAAGTTTTTAACGCGAACTAACAGCTCTCTCAGTTCAAAAGGTTTTGTCACATAATCGTCAGCACCCATTTCTAGGCCTACGATTTTATCAATGCTATCCGTGCGTCCTGTTACTAATATGATACCAATATCCGATTGGCTACGTAACTCACGAGTAAGCATCAGGCCGTCTTCACCAGGCAGGTTAATATCCAGCATGATCAGGTCTACATCGCCCGCTTGCAAAACTTCACGCATTTCTGCGCCACTCTCTGCTTCGCTGACTTGGTAGCCCTCATTTTGGAAATATCCCGCAAGCTTACTACGAGTTACAACATCATCTTCTACGACTAATACGTGATAGCTCATTTACACCACTTTTCTGTCTTCTTATTATCCAAGACGTATTCTATTCATAACTAGTAACATTTCTAGTCATAGATACATTAAAACGCAAGATTTAGCGTTTTTATTGATTCAAAACAAGCTTGCCCATTGCTATTAATAAACGGTCATTTTTGACCATAAAACATAACAATTATAGTTACTGCTATTCATTTTAATTGATTACACTTAGGGGATATCCCTAATTGACTTTGTGATGCATGACTTGAAGCATCATTCAGGAGCCCAAAATGCAAGAAGTGAAAGCTTTTAATGAAAAACGCGCTGAAATTTACTGGTGGTTTTCGAGCTTGTTCGCAAAAGAACTAACAGAGAAAGAATTGGAAGCCTATCACAGTGTTGAAATTCGCAGTTTTCTCGCAGGTTTAGGTGAAAATGAGTCGCTGAAACCAGCTGTTGATAGCCTAGTTGATGCATTGAATCGGTTACAAGATCGTGAAGATGCACAACTAGAGCTTGCAGCTGACTTTTGTGAACTGTTTTTGAAGACAGAAAAATACGGCGCTCTTCCTTACGCATCCATGTACATTGGTGAATCAGGTTTACTGAATGACAAGCCAGCTGAGGAAATGGAAAAGTTGATGGCTGAATTTGGCGTTCAAGTAGACGAAAACCTAAAGGAACCTGCGGATCACTTAGCCGTTGAGCTCGACTTTCTCGGGAACATGATTATCCGCTCAAACGAGCTTGAACAAGAAAAACACATGGAAGAAGCCTTCGTTAAACAAAACGACTTTATCCAGCAACAATTGATGTCTTGGTTACCTCAGTTTTCAGACAAATGTAAAAAATTCGACGAATTTGGATTTTACTCGAGTGTCGCGAAACTATTAGTTGCATTTTGTAAACTAGACAGCGCCTACCTTCTTGGTGAATAATTGCCGCCTATTTTTAGGGAGCCTGCCTATCGGGCTTCCTGTATGCCTGAAAGTGACCAATTGTAAGTAACTTGGGTATAATATTCGTTTGCCTTAACTTAGCGCAAAGACGCTTGGTTATTTAGCAGTCAAAATGTGACTTCAAATACACAAATCTCTTGCTGAAAACATTGCTAGTCAGTCCACATAGGGCTAAAATGTGAGCGCAAACGATTAAATATGATTTATATGTAAACCGCTGAAATATAGCGGTTTTTGTGTTTTCTTAACAGGTTGATGGCAATTTCTCATCAGATAGAAAAAAGATAAAATTCATCGACCGATGCTGCTACGCACCCTTTTGTCGCACTTGGATCAACCGCTGCCGAGACACTTAGCGCCAATTTTAGATTGCTAGGTGTGAAACCATTAGAGCATCAGGTACATCCAATACGACATATTTCAGTAGCTCGATACAGGACACCATTTATGGCCACGATAAAAGACGTTGCTCGCTTAGCCGGCGTTTCCACTACGACAGTTTCGCACGTTATCAATAAAACGCGTTTCGTTGCAGAAGCAACGCAAGAAAAAGTAATGAAAGCCGTTGACGAGCTGAATTACGCGCCAAGTGCCGTTGCACGCAGCCTAAAATGCAACTCAACTCGTACGATTGGCATGTTAGTAACTCAATCAACTAACCTATTTTTCTCAGAAGTGATTGATGGCGTTGAGAGCTACTGTTACCGCCAAGGCTATACTCTGATTTTATGTAACACAGGCGGGATTTACGAAAAACAACGCGATTACATTCGTATGCTGGCTGAAAAGCGCGTTGATGGCATCCTAGTGATGTGTTCTGACTTAACCGAAGAACTAAAAGAGATGCTTGACCGTCATGCGGACATTCCTAAAGTGGTCATGGATTGGGGCCCAGAGAGCTCACAAGCAGACAAGATCATGGATAACTCAGAAGAAGGTGGCTACATTGCAACCAAACATCTGATTGACAATGGCCATACGGATATCGCTTGTCTAAGCGGTCATTTTGAAAAGCTTGCTTGCCAAGAGCGCATTGCAGGTTTCCGTCGCGCAATGAGCGAAGCGAACCTAGCTGTAAATGAAGACTGGATCCTTGAAGGTAACTTTGAATGTGATACGGCCGTATTAGTTGCAGATAAAATTACCGCAATGGACAAGCGCCCGACGGCGGTATTCTGTTTTAACGACACAATGGCTCTAGGCCTAATGAGCCGCTTGCAACAAAACGGGATCAAAATTCCTGAAGATATTTCAGTGATCGGCTACGACAACATCGAGCTTGCAGAATACTTCTCTCCACCGCTAACGACTATCCACCAACCTAAACGTCGTGTTGGTAAAAATGCATTCGAAATTCTACTTGAGCGTATCAAAGATAAAGAACACGAAAAACGAATTTTCGAAATGCAACCTGAGCTTGTAATTCGAAATACTGTGAAAAAAATGAACTAAATTTTACTGTATTTAACCGTGTTAAATAAGCGCTCTACAGGGGCGCTTATTTTTTTGGAAAAATTAAGCATTCTCTAATACTTCACACCGCTCTAATAACAATTGACTAACGTTAACTCCCTGTTTTATATAAATGTAATATATATTAAGAACTCCTTTTCAAAGGCCAATTTGCACCTTTCCATATGCAAAATAGAGCATTCAATCTATCATTTTTATTGAACCAAAATCACATTTTTAACGCTAAACCGTGATGTTAATTCAATATAAGAAGTATGCTCATTGTGTCACGCACAGGGCAAACCATTCGAAAGAGTGGGACGCAAAGCCTCCGGCCTGAACCATATTACGATATGGAAGGTAGCGGGGTTACCGATGGCAGTGTGTAAGCAATGACTTTACTCTGTAATGACATTGTTTTTACGCATGTTTGCTACTCTCTCGGACCTGACTTTTGGTGGCGTAATATTAATTACACCGAGATAACAAAACATGGATAAACCGATACTCAAAGACTCTATGAAGCTATTTGAGGCACTTGGTAATATCAAGTCGCGCTCAATGTTTGGTGGCTTCGGACTATTCGCTGATGAAACAATGTTTGCACTAGTGGTAAACAATCAGCTTCATATCAGAGCAGACCAAAAAACTTCATCTGACTTCGAGAAACAAGGGCTAAAGCCTTACGTTTATAAAAAACGTGGCTTTCCAGTCGTTACAAAGTACTACGCTATTTCCAGCGATTTATGGGAATCAAGCGAACGCTTAATCGAAGTAGCGAATCAATCATTGAAAAAGGCAAAGCTTGAGAAAGAACAGCAAGCAAGTACAAAGCCTAACCGTTTGAAAGATTTGCCTAACTTACGACTGGCTACCGAGCGCATGCTAAAAAAAGCCGGCATCGAATCCGTAGAGAAGCTTGAAGAGGAAGGTGCGCTTAACGCCTATAAAGCGATAAGAGATACGCACTCTGCAACCGTCAACATTGAGTTGCTATGGGCACTAGAAGGTGCTATCACCGGCACTCATTGGAGTGTGGTACCTCAAGCTCGCCGAGATGAGTTGATGAACGGCCTCCAATAAAAGTCGGCCTAAAAACTATCTTGTAAAACCGCAGTCTAATCTGCGGTTTTTTTGTGAAATTTTTTCGGTTTTCCTACTGTCTTATTACATATATCCCAAATTGGAATCAAAATTATGAATAAGAAACTGATATTAGGTCTCATCCTACTAGCGGCTATCGTCTTTTTAGGTATTAACTTTGGCCAGTATTTAACCTTAGAGAATGCAAAAGCCCAACAAGAAGCACTAACTACATACATCGATCAGAATTTTGTATTCTCGGCTGCGATTTACTTTTTTACCTACATTGCAATTACCGCTTTTTCTATCCCAGGAGCGGCAGTAGTCACCTTACTTGGTGCAGCCTTATTTGGTTTTTGGACAAGCTTGCTACTGGTTTCTTTCGCTAGCACTATGGGGGCAACACTGGCCTTCTTGAGCAGCCGATACTTATTGCGTGACTGGGTACAAAACAAATTCGGAAATAAACTCAACGCAATTAATCAAGGTGTCGAAAAAGACGGAGCTTTTTATCTATTTTCCTTGCGTCTAATCCCTGTATTCCCTTTCTTTCTAATCAACTTACTGATGGGCTTAACGCCGATGTCTGTAGGTAGATTTTATCTCACTAGCCAAATAGGTATGCTGCCAGGCACAGCCGTATATCTGAATGCAGGTACTCAATTAGCAACAATTGAAAGCCTATCGGGCATTGTTTCACCCGCAGTATTAGCGTCTTTTGCGCTATTGGGACTATTTCCAATCATCACTAAATGGGTTATGAATAAAGTAAGGCCGACACCAAGTCAGCAAAACTCGTAATTGGTGAAGTGGGTATTTTGATGAAAATATTTATCGCTAAAAACCCAGCAGAAGCACACATTGTATGTGAACTGCTTAAAGTGGAACAAATTTACTGTGAAGTTCGTGGAGAAGGTATTTTCGGCTTAAAAGGAGAACTGCCGTTTGGTGATGATACCGATCCTTATGTGTGGCTTTTTGACACTGCACAAAAGATGAAAGCTGAAGAAATAGTAAAAGCATATCGAAAACAATCCGATAGGCATGAGTATCAAGATTGGCAATGCCCAAAATGTCATGAAATAAACGAAGGGCAATTTGGTGCATGTTGGCAATGTGGATATCAATTAGGAGAGCTATAGCGGCTCTCCTATTCAGTGGATGCACTCAGTTTTAAGCACATGCTGCTTGCTGTTTAATAAACTCGATGGAATGTTGATTGAAGTCTTCTGGACGCTCTACATTGCATACATGACCACAATTCGGGATTTCTCGTAGAATGCTGAGCTTATGTGCTGCAACCATTTCTTTGACAGGTTTAATAAACATGTAATCCCTGTCGCCCATTAAGTAGAGAGTCGGAATGGGTAACTCTCGATCTTTAAAATATTTCATTAACGGATTTACATCAGCAGCAAGAATAAACCAACGTTTAAATTCTTTTTGGCAAAGCTTCTTGGCTTCGCGAATAAAAAGGTGGCGAGATTCTCGTTGGCTTCTTTGAGGCATAACAATATAAGCGAACAGTTTGTAGAGCCACATGTACGGTAGGATATGCTTACAAAAATTACCTAATTTCACCAATATCTGAGAACGAGTGTTAAGCCTTGTGACAGCACCGCCGAGCACCATCGAACGTACGCGCTCTGATGACAATTCAGCAAGGTTTCGAACAATAATAGTACCAAGCGACATACCGACAAAATGAGCGGATTGGATCTTTAAATGGTCCAATACTTTCAAAATATCTTGGGTAACTTCCGTAAAGGTATAACGGTTAGCAATGAGCTCTTTAAGTAACTGATTTGACTTTCCATGACCTCTTAAATCGATCAGCAATAAGTTAAAGTGTTGCTTGTAAGCTTTAATTTGCTTGAACCAGATAGAAGAGCTACCACCAGCACCGTGCACAAATACAACCCACTCATTACTAGTAGGGTGCAAATAGGTTTTATGAAAAAGTAGCGGCTGAGTCATATTGAGTATCAAAAAGATCGTGCTATTGAGTAAAAAGCCATCCTACCACACTCCCCTTACTCAAGATAATAAAGGCACCTCATTCGGTGCCTTTCGTTACAATTTTAAGTCAAACTAACGCTGAGTGGTAAAGCTGCAAATAAGATTCTGCGGCCTTTTGCCAACAAAAGTCTTGTTGCATCGCGTGCAACTGTACTTTATTCACTTCAGGCTCGTTTTGAGCGTAGAGCAACAGTGCCCTTAGCATCGTTAACAACAATGCCTGCGGTGTCGGTTCGAAAAAAACAAACCCCGTTGCTTCAGATGGGTTTACATCATAATCGCTAACGCTGTCCTTTAAGCCACCAACACCGCGTACTATCGGTAATGTCCCATAAGCCATACTATAGATTTGGTTTAAGCCACATGGTTCAAACTCAGAAGGCATCAAGAAGAAATCAGAACCAGCTTCAACGATATGCGCAAGTTCATTGTCATACGCTTCTACAAAGGCAAATTTGCTAGAAAACTGCACGGCAACCTCTCGTAGCTGAGCGGCAAGAATAGGGTCTCCGGTCCCAACGACAACTAGCTGAACATCGTGCTTCAAAAAATCGGCCAAAGCAGGCAACAAGTAATGAACGCCTTTCTGCTGGGTCAATCGACAAACCATACCGAACATAGCTACATTTTTTTCGGGCAAATTTAGTCGTTGTTGTAATGCTTTTTTACAAGCTTTCTTCCCTTGCGACATACTTTGCTGGTCGGCGCAGTAATTAACTGGCAAGTAAGTATCCGTTTCCGGGTTCCAAGCACTGTAATCACAACCGTTCAAAATACCAACTAAGTCCTGCGCGCGTTGCTGAAACTCCCAAGCCATTCCATGACTGCCAAGCTCTGTTTTGAGTTCCTCTGCGTACGTAGGGCTGACCGCGTTTATCTTATCTGCATTCATTACACCAGCTTTGAGCATCGTAATATGCGTTGCACTCACCGCAGCATCGGGAACGTTTCTACAATGAAACTCTGGCAAACACTGCACGTCTTCATAACTAAATACGCCTTTAAAGACCGCATTGTGAATTGAAATGACGCTTTTAGTATGAGCAAAAAACGGATCATTGCCATACCTGTGCTTGAGCAAAAATGGAACAAGACCTGTGTGCCAATCGTTCGCGTGTATGATATTAGGTTGAAAGGCGAGCTTGGGTAACATGTCGAGACATGCTGCACTAAAAAACGCAAAGCGCTCGCCGTTATCAGTATACGCTTGGTTGTTCTCCGCATACATTGATGGTCGATTGAAATACGGCGGACAATCAATCAGGTAAACAGGATTTTGACCTAACATGAGCCGCAAAACTCGATACTCCGTATGCGGCCATGATGTTAATTCTGTTTCTAATACAACTTCTGCGTCTGCGAGTTTATCAATACTGCTGTACGCAGGGATGGTAATTCTTACGTCTTGCTGTAGGTTTTGAAGGGCTTCCGGTAGTGCCTTGGCAACATCTGCCAAGCCACCACTTTTAATGAGGCCTTCAACCTCAGAAGCTACAAACAGAATAGATAAGTTGTTAGTAGCCAACTCGAGCTCCTTTCGGAATAACAACAATGCCCTCCTCAGACACGTGGAAGTGTTTTTTATCTTCTTGAAGATTCACACCAATCTGAGTACCAGGAGCAATATCGGCATCCTTGTCGACAATCACACGACGTAAAACACAGCCTTCGCCAATTTTTACGTCACCAAGAAGTATACATTCGCTGATATCGCAAGCAGAAGCAATATTACTGCGAAAACCAAGCACCGACTTTTCGATTCTTGAGCCTCTAACATAGCTGCCATTACACACTAAACTATCGATTATCTGCACACGACCATTATCAGAGTCGGTAAATGTCGCAGGTGGCAATGGTGGGTAGTAGGTGTGCAATGGCCATTTACGGTTGTACAGCGAAAATGGAGCATCTTTTTCTAGCAGATCCATATGCGCTTGCCAGTACGCATCAATAGTTCCGACATCACGCCAGTACACCTCTTCTTTTTCGCCACTGATTTTGTTGGTACTGAAGTCATACACGAACACATCACCTCTAGGGAACATCTTTGGAATGATGTCCTTTCCAAAATCATGTGATGAAGCTTCATTATCCGCATCTTCGACCAACTCTGAGAACAGTACCTGAGCTTCAAAAACATAGTTACCCATTGAAACTAAAGCGTAATCAGGGTCACCAGGAATCGATTTCGGATTTGCTGGTTTTTCTTCAAAGCCAATCATACGACCTTCACTATCCACTTCGATAACCCCAAATTGCGACGCCTCTTTTAGTGGCATGCGCAATGCAGATACCGTCAGAGAAGCCTGCTTTTCTGAGTGGAAGTTCAGCATTTGTTTGATATCCATCTTATAGATATGGTCAGAGCCAAAAATACAAACTTGCTCTGGTTCCTCTAATTCCATAAAACGCAGGTTTTGATAGATCGCGTCCGCCGTCCCTTCGTACCAACGTTTACCAGTACGCATTTGAGCGGGAATAGGATCGATAAAGCGGTCTGTAATGCCGTTGATGTTCCACCCCTTTTTTAAGTGATGGAATAAAGATTGAGATTTAAATTGGGTTAGGACGTAAATGCGCATCAGATCCGCATTAACAAAATTGTTTAGAGCAAAATCGATCAATCGATAACTACCACCAAACGGTACCGAAGGTTTACTGCGAGATTCCGTTAAAGGTCTCAAACGAGAGCCTTCACCGCCAGCAAGAATCATTCCCAAAACACCAGCCATTTGTTGTTCTCCATATCGTTATAGCTTGGATTTGGTACTCGCTTGAATGAGTCATACTCGGGGAGTCAAGCGAATACATTTAGCAACCGTCTCTGAGTTTCTGTGAACTCTTACAACACGGATAAAAAAGCTACGGCACTTCCAGTATGCAACGTCCACTCTTTCCTTATTTTTTGACGCAAACAATGCACACAGTTGCACTAATTTTTGTAATAAATTATCTAAGCGGGTTCTAAATTACAATTTTTAATACGCCATTCTGTGTACCATACAGCTCTTGCGTACTCAAGACGATATCTAGATCACACATGGAAAAGCAAACGATTACATTGTGAAAACAATTTACGAACGGATTCACTACACCGCCGATTTTTTAGCCCAATGTATAACAAATATGTGAATGCAAAATGAAAGTTACAACGAATATTTTTTACATAAAAAATACATCAGCGACTACGAAATATTGATACTGGGATCTTCTCGCGTCAGCAAAACTCAGTCAAAGCAGCAAAGATCTATACGAACAACACAGTGGCCTTTACGCAAAAACAAAACGCAAAAAAGGCAGCGATATCGCTGCCTTTTTACATTACTTAGATCGTACGTTTTTATGCTTTCGCTTTTTTACGCTTATCAGTGACTTCCCACTTACCGTCAACAAAGAGCGCTGTCCAACCAGATGGTTTGCCATTCTCTTCCGAACGAACGTAGTTCTCTTTTGTTTTGCGACTAAAGCGTACAACTGCAGGACGACCATCAGGATCTTCTTGCGGTGCGGTCGCTAGGTATTTGAACTTCTCAGGTAAACGCTCTTCAAAACGTGCCAGTTCAGCAACCAAAGGAGCACGTGTCTCGCGCGATTTCGGGAAGTTGCTTGCCGCCATAAATAGACCTGAAGCACCATCACGAAGTACGAAATACGCATCTGAGTTTTCACATGGCAACTCGGGGAAATGAACAGGATCTTCTTTCGGGGGCGCGACTTCGCCATTCTTCAAGATCTTACGAGTGTTCTTGCACGTTTCGCTCGTACAATCCATGTATTTACCAAAGCGACCGTTCTTAAGCACCATATCAGAGCCACATTTGTCACATTCAACAACTGGACCATCGTAGCCTTTTACTTTGAACTCGCCGTATTCAACAAGGTAGCCTTCACAGTTCGGGTTATTACCACAAACATGCATCTTACGCTTGTCATCAATCAGGTATGCGTCCATCGCTGTTTCACAGATCGGACAACGCTTTTTAGCACGAAGAGCTGCAGTTTCAACGTCTTCTTCTAGAACGTTAATAATACCTTCTTCGTCACCCAAGTTGATGGTTGTCTTACAACGCTCTTTTGGTGGTAACGCGTAACCTGAACAGCCTAAGAACACACCTGTCGAAGCAGTACGGATGCCCATTGGACGGCTACACGTCGGACACTCGATATCCGTCATGACGATGTGGTTTAACTTCATACCGCCTTCTGACTCATCCAGCTCCGCTTTTTCAAGATCGCCAGTAAAATCAGCAAAGAAGTTGTCTAACACAGCTTTCCAGTTCACTTCACCTTCAGCGATTTGGTCCAATTTCTGTTCCATACGCGCAGTAAAGTCGTAGTTCATCAAATCGTTAAAGCTGTCATCAAGGCGGTCAGTAACAATTTCACCCATTTTTTCAGCGTAGAAACGGCGCTGATCAACTTTCACGTAGCCACGATCTTGAATCGTAGAAATGATCGATGCGTAAGTCGACGGACGACCAATACCTCGTTTCTCCAGCTCTTTAACCAGTGCTGCTTCAGTGTAGCGCGCAGGTGGCTTTGTAAAGTGCTGTTTAGGGTCAAGTGACTCTAAGCTTAGCTTATCGCCAAGTTGTACCGCAGGAAGGATTGTATCCTCGTTTTTGCCCATTGGACGCTGTACACGAGTCCAGCCGTCAAATTTAAGGATACGGCCTTTCGCTTTAAGCGTGTATTCTGCCGCTTTTACACTGATGGTTGTTGAATCGTATTCTGCTGGCGTCATTTGACACGCTACAAACTGATTCCAAATCAAAGCGTAAAGTTTGTGCGCATCAGCATCGACACCTTGCAGGTCTTCCGCCTTAACACCCACATTTGAAGGACGGATCGCTTCGTGCGCTTCCTGTGCCCCTTCTTTGCTACCGTACGTCAATGGTTTCGCTGGCAGGTACTTATCACCAAACTCAGAACCAATAAAGTCACGTACAGCGTCCACAGCCTCGGCACTTAGGTTAGTCGAGTCAGTACGCATGTAAGTGATGTAACCGGCCTCATAGAGGCGCTGAGCTAGCATCATGGTCTTTTTCACGCCGTAGCCCAGACGTGTACTCGCTGCCTGTTGAAGCGTAGAGGTGATGTAAGGTGCAGAAGGCTTGCTCTTTGTAGGACGGTCTTCACGCTTACATACTTCGTAACTTGCATTCTCAAGTACAGACATCGCTGCTTTGGTTTCTGCCTCATTAACTGGCTTAAACGCAGAACCGTCTTTCTGCGCAACAAGCAGTTTAAAGTCCGCTTTGTCTTTCGTTTTCGTATTCGCATGAATGTCCCAGAATTCTTCTGGTACAAACGCGTTAATCTCACGCTCACGCTCAACTAACAATTTCACCGCAACAGACTGCACTCGACCAGCAGATAAGCCACGAGCCACTTTTTTCCAAAGTAAAGGTGAAACCATAAAACCAACGACACGGTCCATGAAGCGACGTGCTTGTTGGGCATTTACACCATCCATGTTCAGCTCGCCAGGTGTCTGGAAAGCTTGTTGGATCGCGTTTTTCGTAATTTCGTTAAAAACTACACGTTTGTATCGCTCTTCATCGCCACCGATGATCTCACGAAGGTGCCATGCGATTGCTTCCCCTTCGCGGTCCAAATCGGTTGCGAGATAAACGCAATCTGCGTCTTTGGCGAGTTTTTGTAGTTCGTTGACAACTTTTTCTTTGCCTGGAAGGATTTGGTAATTCGCTTCCCAGTCATGATATGGGTTAATCCCCATTTTTTTGATCAACGCTTTGCGGTCTTTCTCTTTTTTAACGCGCGCTTTCTCTTCCGGACTCATCCCTTTAGTTGAGATGGCTGCGGCTTTTTTCTCACCAGTGCTTTGACCGGCCGTAGGCAGATCACGCACATGACCAACACTAGACTTAACAATAAAGTCTTTACCAAGGTACTTATTTATCGTCTTTGCCTTGGCTGGTGACTCCACTATAACGAGTGATTTACCCATAACTGACTCTAACGTCCTTCATAATAATGCGGGTAGAAACCTTGTTTAAAGGCCACCCGCATAATGTTCTATTTCATTGCTTCTTTTTTTACTATTGTGCGAGATGAAAAGAAGATCAACTGCTTTTTTGAAATTCAGATCCGATTGGTTGACAATTCATCGTCTTTATACTTCAAAGAGACAGGGTTCTGAAAGGTATTGAGCGGCATATCTAAACAGGCAAACTTAGCATCCGCTAATCCAATGCAATAAATTTTGTTACCCATCACAAAATAGTTTGGTTCAATGCTCTGCCATCTTCCTCCGCATCATGCTTATACTCTAAAAATTGATCTGTTTAGTCTTACTGAACGATTGACTGAATTAATCATGCAAACCCATTTTAGTTGTAGGTATACTCAGCATTCTTAACTAAATAGAATGGTAGAAAGAATATGTCTGATAGAACGTTTATCGAAGAGTTCGACCTTCTTTTGATCGCTAACCAAATCATCCAAGAGCACGATGATTACATCGAGGGAATGCGAGCAACAAGTGTAGAAGAAAAAGAAGGTGTTTTAGTTTTTAAAGGTGAATACTTCCTTGATGACAAAGGTTTACCAACTTCAAATACGACTGCAGTATTCAATATGTTCAAATACTTAGCGCATCACCTTTCTAAGGAATTTACGCTGGTTAAATAGTATTGGGAAACAAAAAAGCCAGAGTGTTATTCACTCTGGCTTTTTTGTTTTAGGTCAGAATATTTAGCAGCTTAAAGCCTTAAGTTTGTCGAAGTAGTCAGGGAACGTTTTCGACGTACACTTTGGATCGTTAATCGTCACAGGCGTATCACTAAGTGCCACCAGCGAAAAACACATCGCCATTCGATGATCATCGTAAGTATCAATCGCAGCATGCTTTAACTGAGAGACAGGTTTGACGATGATGTAGTCTTCCCCTTCTTCCACTTCCGCACCGACTTTACGTAACTCAGTCGCCATAGCTGACAAACGGTCTGTTTCTTTTACACGCCAGTTATAAACGTTACGAATAGCGGTAGTGCCTTCGGCAAATAGCGCTGTTGTCGCGATGGTCATTGCAGCATCAGGGATATGGTTGTAATCCATATCGATGCCTTTCAATTGACCAACACGTGAAATTACGTAGTCATCACCCCATTCAATTTCTGCACCCATTTTTTCAAGCGCATCAGCAAATTGAATATCACCTTGAATGCTGTTTTTACCGATACCCGTGACTTTAACTTCTCCACCTTTGATGGCTGCCGCCGCCAAGAAGTAAGAAGCAGAAGACGCGTCACCTTCAACCAAGAAATCACCTGGAGCAATGTATTGCTGACCGGCTGGGATCACAAACTCTTGATAGTCGTTGTTGATCACATCGACTCCAAACTGCTTCATGATATGCAGGGTGATATCGATATAAGGCTTAGAAACCAAATCGCCTTCGATGTTGATGCGAATTTCACCTTCAGCCAATGGCGCAGACATTAAGAAAGCGGTCAAGAACTGACTTGAAATGGACCCATCGATAGAAACTGTACCTGCTTTTAGGCCAGTACCAATTATTTTGAGAGGCGGAAAGTTCTCGTTTTCCATGTACTCAACGTTCGCACCAGCATCTTTCAGTGCCGTGACAAGGTGACCAATTGGACGCTCTTTCATACGAGGTTCGCCCGTCAGTACATACTCCCCTTCTCCAAGACAAAGAGCCGCAGCTAATGGTCGCATCGCAGTGCCAGCATTGCCGAGAAATAACTCTACCGGCTCTGAGACAGAAAACGGACGCCCAAGGCCTTCAACGAGACATTCTGTTTTATCTTCGGAAAGTTGGTATTGAACGCCTAGTTTAGTCAGCGCATTCAGCATATGACGAATATCATCACTGTCGAGGAGATTAGTAAGGCGAGTTCTGCCTTTAGCAAGAGCAGCAAGTAAAAGAGCTCGATTAGAAACACTTTTAGAGCCAGGAAGGTTCACTTCCCCTTGAATTTTATTGATAGGTTGTAACGTTAGGCTTTCCATTAAAAGTTGATAATCCTTTGTGCCCTCAACATACGATTTTTTATGAGGGCTAAACAATTCTTCGTGAATTCAGACTACCCAAAAAAACACGACAAAACCAGAGTAAATCGGCGCTAATTTATGAATATCCTCAAGCAGCCTAAAGATACAGAATTAAAGGCATTGCCAGCGATGTAAATCAGAGCGAAAGAAGCACGGCGAAACAGCAAACTATTTCGACTTTATTTGACGATAAGCCAGCCCGACTGTACATGCCTGATTAGGCTTCGTTAGACTAAAACAACCTAGGGTTAATAAGTGATATCAACCCTGACTCCATCATCAAAATATAAAATACGAACTTCATCCCCTCGACTAAATAACATATTTTTATCAACATCTTGGATGACATTAATTAGCTTATCACCCTTCACTTTGATGAGTAGCTCAACTAACTTATATTCAACCGTGTATTGGTAATTACTTTGGTTTTGAGCAACTGCGGCACCTGCAAGCGCACCCACTGCCGTCGCGACTTCTCTTCCCGTACCGCCACCAAATTGATTACCGACTAAACCACCGATAGTGGCACCAAGTAGTGTCTTCCAACCGTTACTTTTCGATTGAACAACCTCTTGTTGAGTAATATAACGGACAGAGTCAATCTTCCCGTAAACTACTTCATTAACTGGCTTGGCAACATTTCTTTCATAGGCTGCGTTGGCGACAAGTGGTAAAAACAGTATGATCCCAAGCCATACTTTTACGATATTTCTTAACCAGGTCATCATAAACTCCTCTGACTCCAATGTTGGTAACGACTTCTTATGGCTATTTATTTAACTGAACTCGATGAAACGTTCAACTTTCCCTCACCCTATAAAGCACTCAGCGACCCCAATGGTTTGCTGGCTTTTGGTGGTGACTTAAACCCCATGAGAATCCTCAATGGTTACTATCAAGGCATTTTCCCTTGGTATGGTCCTGGTGAACCTATTTTATGGTGGAGCCCTTCTCCGCGCGCTGTGTTTGACCCATTGCAGTTTAAGCCATCTAAAAGTCTCAAAAAATTTCAGCGTAAACATAACTATAAAGTAACACTCAATTTCGCGACAGAAGAAGTGATTAGACTATGTTCTTCAACACGCCCTGCAGAGGAAACATGGCTCAACGAGGAAATGCAAACTTCCTACATTGAGTTAGCCAAACTTGGTCACTGTCACTCTGTAGAAGTATGGCATGACAACAACCTGATTGGCGGACTATATGGCATCTGCGTGGGCCAACTTTTTTGCGGGGAGTCGATGTTTAGCCTAAAAGATAACGCATCCAAAATTGCATTGTGGTACTTATGCAACCATTTGGCGTCAAAGCAAGGTCAATTAATCGATTGCCAAGTTATGAATTCTCACTTGGCATCACTTGGCGCATTTGAACTTGAGCGTGACGAATTTATGCAAAAACTACTATCTTTAAGAGAAAAGCAAACACTATTTGATGCCTATCAGCCCCAAGTTTTGCAGGATTCAGTATGAGTACGGATATACAACATATTCGAATAGGGTTGACGAATAATCACCCTTGTAGTTATTTGCCTGAACGGCAAGAGCGGGTTGCGGTGGCGCTTGATGAAAGGCTGCATACTGAAGAAAATTACCAGTTGCTCATGGCTAACGGTTTTCGTCGTAGCGGAGATACCATATATAAACCGCATTGCGAGCATTGCACCGCTTGCCAGCCAATTCGAGTCTCGATTCCAGACGTTAGATTATCAAAAAGTCAGAAGAGGCTGCTTAATAAAGCACAGTCTTTACGCTGGGAAATGAAACCTGAAATGGATGAGGAATGGTTTGAGCTTTACAGTCGGTACATCTGCAAACGGCATAAAAACGGCACTATGTACCCACCAAAGCGTGATGAGTTTGCTCGATTTGCTCAAACTAGCTGGCTGACAACGTCGTTTTTACACATTTACGATGAATCAGATCAATTGCTCGCCATTGCGGTGACAGATTTGATGCCACAATGCTCGAGTGCTTTTTATACTTTCTTTGACCCTGACTACGAGTTATCTCTTGGCACGTTAGCAGTGCTTTATCAAATTAAATACTGCCAAGAAAACAAACAACAGTGGCTATATTTGGGATATCAGATTGATGAGTGCCCAGCAATGAGCTACAAAACACGCTTTCAACGCCACCAAAGGCTAGTAAATCAGCGTTGGCGAGGGTAGAATACGCCTCAACTTTACATAATTACTATTTAGCGGCAGAATATAGCCCGCTAATATTGCCTAATTTCTAAAGAGGATTAAATGGCTAAAGAAGACGTAATCGAGATGCAAGGCACTGTCCTTGACACTCTACCAAACACTATGTTCCGTGTTGAACTTGAAAACGGTCACGTTGTGACTGCTCACATCTCTGGCAAGATGCGTAAGAACTACATCCGTATCCTAACGGGTGACAAAGTAACTGTAGAGATGACTCCATACGACCTGTCAAAAGGCCGCATCGTCTTCCGCGCTCGTTAATCTCTGATTTTCGGATGCAATAAAAAACGGAGCAAGCTGCTCCGTTTTTTATTGCACAATTTTTTCCGATTTAATTCAGATAAAAAAAAGCGTACGATCTTCTCGTACGCTTTTGCGTTTGTTACCGACTAACGATTAATGCATCGCTGTCTCTTTCTCACTTAAGTATTCAAACTCAAGCGTATCGTTGACCAGCGTTACCTTCACTGTACCGCCGTCAACTAAAGATCCAAACAACAGTTCGTTAGCCAAAGGCTTCTTAAGCTGTTCTTGGATAACACGCCCCATTGGGCGAGCCCCCATAGCTTTGTCATAACCTTTATGTGCTAACCAATGGCGAGCGTCTTGCGATACTTCCATTGAAACGCCTCTCGCATCAAGTTGCACTTGCAGTTCAACAATGAACTTATCAACCACTTGATGGATAACGCTTTCATCAAGGCTGTTAAACCAGATGATGTTATCAAGACGGTTACGGAACTCAGGAGTAAACACCTTCTTAATTTCCGCCATTGCATCGTGACTGTTGTCTTGTTGAATCAAACCAATTGATTTCTTCTCGGTTTCCGCCACACCTGCGTTAGTTGTCATAACAAGAATGACATTACGGAAGTCTGCTTTGCGACCATTGTTGTCCGTTAGCGTACCGTTATCCATGACTTGCAACAACAGGTTAAAGATATCAGGGTGCGCTTTTTCAATCTCATCAAGTAATACGACTGAATGTGGGTGCTTAATAACAGCATCGGTTAGCAAACCACCTTGGTCATAACCGACATAACCAGGAGGCGCACCAATTAAGCGACTTACGGAGTGACGCTCACCATACTCAGACATATCAAAACGAAGTAGTTCGATACCTAGAAGCTTAGATAACTGCACCGTCACCTCTGTTTTACCAACCCCTGTTGGGCCTGCAAACAAGAATGAACCAACAGGTTTGTTGTCTACACCTAAACCTGCACGTGTCAGCTTGATCGCCTCGGATAATGCATCAATCGCATTATCTTGACCGAATACCAACATCTTCATTTTGCTATCTAAGTTTTTCAAAATGTCTTTATCTGAAGAAGAAACCGACTTCTCTGGAATTCGCGCCATTTTGGCAACCATTGATTCGATATCAGCCACTCCGACCGTTTTTTTACGACGGCTTGCAGGAGCAAGACGACTACGAGCACCAGCTTCATCAATGACATCAATGGCCTTATCTGGTAGATGGCGTTCATTAATGTATTTAGCCGACAGTTCTACCGCGGCACGCAGTGCTTTATTGGTATAACGTACTTCATGGTGAGCTTCGTACTTCGGCTTCAAGCCCATCAAGATTTTAGTTGTGTCATCTAATGAAGGCTCTACAACGTCTATCTTTTGGAAACGGCGAGACAACGCACGCTCTTTCTCGAAAATGTTGCTGTATTCTTGGTATGTCGTCGAACCAATACAACGCAACTTACCGCTACTTAAAAGAGGCTTAATAAGATTTGCTGCATCGACTTGACCACCAGATGCCGCGCCTGCACCGATGATGGTATGTATTTCATCGATGAACAAAATGGCATCTTCTTCTTTTTCAAGTTGTTTCAAAATCGCCTTGAAGCGTTTTTCAAAATCACCGCGATATTTGGTACCAGCGAGCAAAGAGCCAATATCTAGTGAATAAATCACGCTGTTTTGAATGACCTCAGGGACCTGCCCTTCGACAATTCTCCATGCAAGACCTTCCGCAATGGCTGTTTTACCAACCCCTGCCTCACCCACTAGTAGTGGATTATTCTTGCGGCGTCGACAAAGTACCTGAATAGTGCGCTCTAACTCTTTATCACGTCCAATGAGTGGGTCGATGTTTCCATCTTTAGCGACTTGATTAAGATTCGTCGCAAAGCTTTCTAGGCGTTCTTCAGAATTAGGCTCTTCAACACTTTCTGAGCTAAACGAGTCTGATGATGAATCCTCACCTGAACCTGATGCTTTAGTAATACCGTGGGAGATGAAGTTAACAATATCTAATCGGGAGATGTCATTTTTCTTCAGAAGGTAAGCGGCATGCGACTCTTGCTCACTGAAGATAGCAACAAGCACGTTGGCGCCTGTTACTTCATTACGACCAGACGACTGTACATGAAAGACGGCGCGTTGTAGTACACGTTGAAAACTCAAAGTCGGCTGCGTTTCACGCGTCTCATCACTATCTGGGATAAGAGGCGTAGTTTGATCGATGAAAATATCGAGTTCGTTGCGTAAAGCGTCAAGATCCGCCTTACAAGCTAGAAGGGCTTCCTTAGCTGCATCATTTTCCAACAATGCAAGTAGGAGGTGTTCGACAGTCATAAACTCGTGGCGTTTATCTCGCGCCCGAGCAAATGCACCGTTAAGGCTTGACTCTAGTTCTTTATTTAGCATAAGTACCTCCCGAAAAAACAACTGGGGTTGTTCGAGCAAGTCTTCTTTGTTTACGCTTGCTCCATAGTGCAAAGTAGCGGATGTTCATTTTCCCTTGCGTACATCGTAACTTGCGCTACTTTTGTTTCGGCAATTTCTGCGCTGTATGTGCCGCAAATTGCCTTTCCTTCATAGTGGACCTGAAGCATGATTTGAGTTGCTTTATCAATATCATGTGAGAAAAATCGCTCAAGCACCTCTATGACGAAATCCATAGGTGTATAGTCATCATTATTGAGTACGACATTGTACAGCTTAGGTGGCTGGACTTTCGTACTTTCTCGCTCCAGAAGATCAGAGTCCGGAGTGACCCATTCAAAATTTTTACTCATGGCAATCTAAAGATATCGTATCAAAGGGTTGATGTTTTCGACCTATAAAAACAATCTACCACAAGCGTGCAGCGCGGTGTAGTGAGTTATGGCACCGAATTCGATCTTTGATCGATAAAAGTTGCTACCTAATATAGAGACTAATGCACGTCTTGATACGGCGCAAATAAAAGATGCTTGTCGATAAGTTACACATTTTTTCTTATAAAAGAACTTTCTATTTATTGCTTTTGGACTATTGCAAACCACCCCATCATCTTCTATCTGGATCACACTTCCTCATTGAGAATACGGTAATTATCACGAAAACTTCATTTTTTATTCAGTCAGAGGATTCTTCTCCCATAAGCAACACGGACAGTATGGCTTTTTCAGTATGAGCCACTTCATAGGCAAATTGACTAAACTTCTGCGTATATACGAAAAACTGTTTGCAAATTTGTTAATCTCAAAAGTGATTTGTTTTCAATTATGTTTCTGTTTGTTGCTCACTGCTATTGACTGTCGAAATTCATTGACTACAGTGGAAAGTGTCGATGCATAAATCATCATTTTGAAACTTCTCTTCTTTAAGTGGTTTGATGAATGTGACTTATCATTGATTTGACGTTTGTTGGCATTCGCTGACAATGGTAGTACCAAGTTAAAGGTATAACTTGGTTGCAGTAACAACATCAGTAAAAAATGCATGAGGGATGTAAAGCATGGCTACAGGTACAGTAAAGTGGTTTAACAATGCCAAAGGATTTGGGTTTATTTGTTCAGATGAAGAAGAGGGAGATATCTTTGCCCACTACTCAACTATCCAGATGGACGGTTATCGTACACTGAAAGCAGGCCAACAAGTCTCTTACGAGATTGAAAAAGGTCCCAAAGGCTGTCACGCGAGTAGCGTCGTGCCTCTTGAAGGCCAAGCCAAATAATTAGAGCGCTGTCGAAATATAAAAATATTGCTCTCGAAACACCACGTTGATGTTTTGAAGAGAAAAATAAACCCGCCAAGATAGCGGGTTTCTTACTATTTAGAGCACGTGTTACAAAAGGAACACTTACAACGCACTTACAGGATAGGAAACACGCCGAAAACGACGTGTTTTTTAACACTAACTTACTTGTTAATGATTGCGTTAAAGGTTTCGCTTGGACGCATCAATTTAGAAACCAATGCATCGTCTAGTAAGTAGTAACCTCCTAGCTCACCTTTCACGCCTTGCGCATTATTTAGCTCAGCAACGATCGTTTCTTCCTGCTCTGACAGCGCTTTTGCAATTGGTGCAAATTCAGCAGCAAGATCCGCATCATCCGTTTGCTCTGAAAGCGCTTTCGCCCAGTAAAGTGCAAGATAGAAGTGGCTTCCACGGTTATCTAGCTCACCCACTTTGCGTGACGGAGATTTGTTGGTGTCTAAAAACTCACCGGTCGCTTTATCTAGTGTATCTGCGAGAACCTGAGCCTTAGGATTGTTTGTCGCTACACTTAAATGCTCTAACGAAGCTGCAAGCGCTAGGAACTCGCCCAAAGAATCCCAACGAAGGTGATTCTCTTTTTCTACTTGTTGAACGTGCTTAGGAGCAGAACCACCAGCGCCTGTTTCAAATAGACCACCACCATTCATCAATGGAACAATAGATAGCATCTTAGCAGACGTACCTAACTCGAGAATTGGGAACAAGTCTGTTAGGTAGTCACGAAGAACATTACCTGTAACAGAGATAGTATCTAGGCCCGCTTTCATACGCTCTAGTGAGTACTTACAAGCTTCAACAGGAGATAGGATCTTAATCTCTAGACCGTCAGTATCGTGATCTGGTAGGTAGGCGTTTACTTTCTTGATGAGCTCAGCATCGTGCGCGCGGTTTTCATCTAGCCAGAATACAGCTGGAACACCTGTTGCACGTGCGCGAGTCACTGCTAGTTTAACCCAATCTTGGATTGGTGCGTCTTTAACCTGACACATACGGAAGATATCACCTTCTTCAACCGCTTGCTCTAACAGTACGTTACCTGAAGCATCAACAACGCGAACAGTACCCGCAGCGTCTAGAATGAATGTCTTGTCGTGAGAACCATACTCTTCAGCTTTCTGAGCCATTAGACCAACGTTAGGTACGCTACCCATAGTGGTTGGATCAAATGCGCCGTGCTCTTTACAGAAATCAATAACCGCTTGGTAAATACCTGCGTAGCTACGATCTGGAATCATCGCTTTGGTGTCTTTTTGTTTACCATCTGGTCCCCACATTTGACCCGAAGAGCGAAGCATTGCTGGCATAGAAGCATCTACAATAATGTCACTTGGTACATGTAAGTTTGTGATACCACGATCAGAGTCAACCATCGCAAGTTCTGGTTGAGTTTGGTAAACCGCTTGAATGGCCGCTTCAATTTCTGCTTTTTGCGCTTCAGGTAGAGACTCAATTTTTGAGTAAACATCACCGATGCCATTGTTTACATCAACACCTAGCTCTTCAAACAGCTTACCGTACTTATCGAAAACGTCTTTGTAGTAAACTTTTACGGCATGGCCGAAAATGACAGGGTCAGAAACTTTCATCATCGTCGCTTTCATATGAAGAGACAGCAGCACGTCTTGTGCTTTCGCTTCAGCAATCTCTTTCTCGAAAAATTCAACCAACGCCTTCTTCTTCATTACTGAAGTATCAATGACTTCTTTATCTAGTAATGGGAACGCAGACTTAAGCTCTTTAACTGTACCATCATTACCGACAAACTCGATTTTGACCTCTGTTGCACCAGAGATAGTTGTAGACTTTTCGCTACCAAAGAAGTCATTGTCTGACATGCTCGCAACATGGGACTTAGATTCTGCTGACCATGCACCCATTGAGTGTGGGTTTTTCTTCGCGTAGTTCTTAACCGAAGTCGGAGCACGACGGTCTGAGTTACCTTCACGAAGTACTGGGTTAACCGCACTACCTTTGATTTTGTCGTAAGCCGCTTTAATCGCTTTCTCTTCGTACGTGCTCGGCTCTTCTGGGTAGTTTGGTAAATCGTAACCTTTCGCCTGAAGCTCTTTAATCGCCGCTTTAAGCTGAGGAACTGAAGCTGAAATGTTAGGTAGCTTGATGATATTTGCTTCTGGAGTTTGAGCTAGTTCACCAAGCTCAGTCAACGCATCGCCAATGCGCTGTTCTTCTTTTAGATGCTCTGGGAAGTTAGCGATAATTCGACCTGCTAGTGAAATATCACGAGTATCTACATTGATGCCAGACGATGCTGTGAATGATTGAATGATTGGTAGTAATGAATAAGTTGCTAGCGCCGGCGCTTCATCAGTGATGGTGTAGATAATTGTAGGTTTTTCTGTAGGCATGAAATTTCCCTATTTTTTAATCAACTTGTTGGCTGATCAACTCAGCGTCTGAGTTGGTTTAATTGACGCATTGCTGCGCGTTAGCAGTACATGTCTCCTCACTAACGCCACATGCGGTTCGCACTCTTTGTTGTAGTTTGAAGCTCTAAGCTCTGAATCCATGAGTGCACTGATATAATTAAACAAATAACACGAATTAGTCTATCATTCTGTGCGCGTTTGTTAGTTTTAGGCGCGCAAATCATATCCGATCATGAGAAAACTTAAAACTTTCAAACACAGTTCATTTACATTTTTGCAGGGTAGTTAACATGTCATCTCGTACAGGTCAGGAAAAAGGTCGCAGTCGTAACCAGTCTAAAACGGGCCATTTTAAACACTCAGAAGCTCGCAATGGCTCGAAGACTCGTACTCAGCAAGACCGCCGCCCTAATCGCCCAACAAAGAGCCAAAAGCCAAAAGTGCCCCCTAAAGATCGTAAAGTCATTATTTTCAATAAGCCTTACGATACGCTCAGTCAATTTACCGATGGCGATGGTCGCAAAACGTTAGCGGACTATATCCCGATCAAAAATGTCTATGCGGCTGGCCGATTGGACCGAGACAGCGAAGGTTTAATGGTACTCACTAACGATGGCATCTTGCAGGCGAAGCTAACGCAGCCAAAGTCAAAATCGCCGAAGACTTATTGGGTTCAAGTCGATGGCGCTCCTCAGGAGCAAGATCTTGAAAAATTGAGAAAGGGAGTAGAGCTAAAAGATGGTATGACTCTACCAGCCGAAGTTGAAGTTATTCCAGAACCACAAGTCTGGGACAGAACGCCTCCTGTTCGTTTTCGAGCAAATATCCCTACAACTTGGTTAGCCATTACCATTATTGAAGGAAGAAATCGTCAGGTGCGTCGCATGACTGCGCACATTGGCTTCCCTACCTTGCGCCTCATTCGTCATTCGATGGGTGATATCGTCCTTAACGACCTAATGCCTGGTGAATGGAGAGAAATCTCTCTCTAATAAGCAGAAAAGATAAAAGCAGGCTTAAAGCCTGCTTTTTAGATTCGTACTTTTTCAGTTAAGCCCTATCTAATGAACTAAGGGATTACTGCTCAGCAAGCCAGTTTTTAAAGGCCTCTTTTTCCGCCGGAGACGCTTTCTGGTACATCGTCTTTAATACATCAACCATTGGGCTGTCGTTCGATGCGGCTGTTGAACGGGTATCACTAGTCTCAACTCGAGGCTCGATATCACTTACTGATTGTTGATGCTGATTCACAGTTACATAGCTAACAGCAACACTCGCGATACCGCCAGCAATATTGTAGTTACGAGTTTCTTGAGGGTAATTACGACCAATTTGAACACCATCTGACTCTAATACATCTTCGACCAAAGCAATAGGTTGGCCTTTGGTATCCAGTAATTGCCAATCTAGAGGCGAGATGTTGTTTTGCGCTTGGCGAAGAGTTTTAAACTCTGGCAGTTCAAACGTTAGCTTTTCGTTTTCAGCATCAAATTTAGCAACGATTACATCACTGTAAACCGTCTTAAGGTTTTCGTTAATTTCGAATGTAGGTTGATATTTGAAGACAATTTGATTCGTTCCGTCAGGTAGTTCGATTGTCTTCTCACTAGAAAAAAGACCACCTTCTAGATCTGGCTTCTCCATGTTGACGGCCAATAACTTCACGTCTTCTGGAACCACTAAAGTCGTTGCAGCGTAGAGGTTTGTACTGGCAAAAATAGACAGTGCCATTGCCACTTTTAATGATAACTGCATAGAATTTTTCATCCTTATCTTCATAGTAAAAGACCCAGCATATAGCTGGGTCTTACAATATCAAACTGGGTATTGATTACCAGTAGAAACGAGCACCAACACCGAAGTTAGTTGCGTCGTCTGTGTCTTTGTTGTCGAAGTCAGTACCTTCGAAAGTGTAACCCGCTTCTGCGAATACACGTGCCCATTTAGAGAACTTGTATTCAACACCAGCGTAGAACCAAGAAGAGTCTGCGTCTACTTTACCTGCTTCGTCAGTAGACTGAGCTAGGTACTCGTAACCAGAGTATAGAGTTGTTTTAGGAGCGACAGCGAACATACCAGCTACAACGATGTAGTGTGAATCAACTGTTGATTTACCTAGCTTATCTTCGTTTTCGTTGTAGTAGTACGTAGCACCTAGAGTGTGCTCGTTTAGTGCGTACTCAGCAGTTACTTCAAAAGATAGGTTTTCGTTATCAGTACGCTCTGTGTGAGAAACTGTTTGCTCTACACCATTAAGAACTAGTTTTTTCTCTTTAGTTACGTTGATGTCGTTGTTCGCAGTAAGTACACCAGCGTGTAGAGATAGGTCGTTGAAAGATTTACCAACGAATACTTCTAGTACTTCTTCGTTAGAATCTTTTTCGCCTAGCGCGTAACCAGCTTTTAGCCAGAACGCGTCATTTTCGTAAGCGTATTTGATTTGAGAATCGTTGTTCCAAGCGTGACCGTATGCAGTTTCCGCTGCGTTACCACCGAAGAAGTAAGAGTAATCTGCGAAGTATACGTCATCAGCCCAAGTACCTTCTTTACCGAAGCGAAGAGTACCCATATCACCCATATCAAAACCGATGATGTGGCGACGTACGTATACAGAGTCATCTGTACGCTCGCTTGAATCAGCACCTGCGTCGTAGTTGTCACCTAGAGCAACACCGATTTCAACTTCACCCAGAACTTTTAGGCTTTCGTCAACAACGTAAACCGCGTTCACACCAGTACGAGAAGAGCTAGTGTTTAGCTCTGCTGTGTGATCAGTTTTTTCTGTGAATAGAAGAGTTGGACGTAGCTGACCGTAGAAATCTACAGAACCTTCTTCAGATTTGAATACTTCAGCTGCGTTCACTGAAGTTGCAGACGCAACTACAGCTAGTGCTAATAGAGTTTTTTTCATAATTAATCCACTGCCTTTTCTTAGTTCGGGATATCCTTGTCCGGTTCCCTTTTTTATATGTTTGAGGTAGAGCGTTAACAAAACGTTATACAGCACCTCCTCAAAATCTGGAGCTAAGAGTGCAAAAGATTATTCTGGCTGTCAAATTTTCTAAATACCAATGTAAAAAAAACAAAATGCCATTATAAAACAATAACTTGATAAGTTTACCTTTATTTATTCGACGAACATCTAACCAATCTCCATTATTATTTGTAATTTACAAAATTATTAACAAATGGTTTTTTAATCCAATAAGTAAATTTAAAAAAACAAAAAAAAGAATAAAAACCCACAAATCAGACCAAGTTGGAGTTTTATATTTTTCATATAATGAAATTAATTTCATTAAGATAAGGTTCAATATTTTTTTGTGAAGGAGATCTACATTCCTTATAAAAGCATTCCGTTTTGTGAACTACTGTACAACTAGTGATGTGTGCTACTATTCGCCTCCAACGCATTTGAGGCCCGTATGCTGACCAGTAACATTCAAAAATCGATTCGTAATAGCTATCAAAACCTTCAAGATCAACTTGATAACTTTGTGCCTAGAAGAGCACAAAACTACCTTGTTGCAGAGATTGCAAAAACGCTGTGCGGTCAGTATCACAAATCTAACCGAATACTCGTTGCAGAAGCAGGGACTGGAATTGGTAAATCGCTCTCCTATCTAATGGCGACCATTCCCGTGGCTGTACATAACAATAGAAAAGTGGTTATCTCAACGGCGACCGTCGCTCTGCAAGAGCAGCTCATAAACAAAGACCTCCCTCTTTTTCGTCGGATTACCGACCGAGAGTTTTCTTTTATTTTGGCAAAAGGCCGTCAACGCTATTGTTGTGCAGAAAAGCTCGCTACTGCTAGCGGTGCTGATGGTGGCCAGTTAGCCATGTTTGAAACCAAACCTAAGCAAAAAGATATAGAGCTGTTAGAAACAATGCATCGCTCTCTTGCGCAAGGTAAATGGGACGGTGACCGTGATTCTTGGCCTAAACCCATCGACGATAAGCTTTGGCAACTGATTGTCAGTGATAAACACAGTTGCAATAACAGTTTACCAGGCCACCGCGGCTGCCCATTCCAAAAAGCGCGCTCAGAGTTGGATAAAAACGATGTCATCATTGCTAACCACTCTCTCGTCATGGCAGACGCAGATTTAGGTGGCGGCGTGATTTTACCTGAGCCAGAAAATACGATATACGTCTTCGACGAGGCACATCACTTACCTCACGTCGCTCGTGACCATGCTTCAGCATCTGCGAGTTTAAAAGGTGCGGCAGCATGGCTTGAGAAGTTAAATCAGTCGATTAGTAAGTTTTCATCACTCGCAGACGAGAAACGCGTAGCTCGATTTCGCAACGACCTTCAAGACGCGGTTCAGAACTTGATACCGGCACTGACTCAATTGCCCAAACAGTTCGACCCAGCTCAATTTGAAGAGGGTATCTACCGCTTCGAACACGGTGAACTACCTGAGTGGCTAGAGAACCAATCCAAAGAACTAAAACAGTTCAGTAAAAAAGCAAATCAGAGCGTGGCAAAAATTGCCGACCTTATTGCGGAAAGAGTAAAAGACGGGGAGCTTGCGACAAGGTTGGCTGAACCAGCGCTTGCAGAGCTCGGTTTCTACATTCAAAGGTTAGAAAACCTAGCGCAAGTATGGCATTTAATGGCTGAACCAACTCGTGAAAAAGGTGCGCCTTTAGCTCGCTGGTTAGAAACCCACCCCGATCGCGAGGGTGATTTCATTGTGAGTGTTTCGCCACTTGAAATTGGATGGCAACTCGACCAACAGATTTGGAGCAGATGTATTGGCGCCATTTTGGTTTCCGCAACGATGCGTGCATTAAACTCTTTCCATTACTTTTGCCATCAGGTTGGTATTGATGGAAAACCAGAATCAGGCACTCAGTTTTTAGCGCTTGCGTCACCATTCGATTACCAAAACCAGGCAGAATTGCTCATCCCTGCGATGAAATATGAACCACCAGCGCCTCAATTTACTGAATATCTTATCGAGATATTGCCTAAGTACTTGGAAGACAAGAAAGCCAACTTAGTATTATTCTCATCCTATTGGCAGATGAACCAAGTCGCGAAGGCACTCTCTTCGGAGTTCATAAAAAAAGGCTGGGCGTTGCAAGTTCAAGGTGAAAGCTCACGTCAAGAAATTCTAAAAAAACATAAAAAGTTAATAGCATCAAATAAAACCAGCGTCTTATTTGGTACTGGCAGTTTCTCTGAGGGGCTAGACTTACCTGGCGAATTACTTGAAAACTTGGTGATTACAAAAATTCCATTTGGCGTTCCAACCTCCCCTGTTGAGCAGGCTCATTCCGAATACATTGAGAAAAAAGGAGGAAACCCGTTTATGCAAATAACTGTACCAGACGCAAGCAAAAAGCTGATCCAGAGCGTAGGTCGCTTACTGCGTAAAGAGAGAGATTCTGGTAGAGTAACGATTCTTGATCGACGCCTAGTCACTAAGCGATACGGACAAGCCTTAATCGACTCACTACCTCCATTTAAACGTAAAATAGAATATTAGAAGAATCACCATTTATGGAAATGATTGAGCCAACCATGCTGTTGGTGTTGGCGCTTGTCGCTTTTGTCGCTGGATTTATTGATGCAGTTGCCGGTGGTGGTGGCATGCTTACCGTACCTGCTCTACTGTCGCTGGGCTTGCCGCCTCATATTGCACTAGGCACCAATAAACTTGCCGCTACCTTTGCTTCTTCTACTGCGGCATTTACGTACTACAAAAAACGTCTATTCAAGCCTCAATGCTGGCGGCGTGCATTCGTGGCGACACTCTTCGGAGCGACATTAGGTACGCTATTTGTAGATGCGATTAGTACGGATTGGCTGGAAAAAGGATTGCCGCTTGTTATTTTGGCGGCAGCGTTGTATACCGTTTTTCATAAAACGCCCCACTCTGCTCATCAAAGTCCAATACCCGAGCCTTGCCCAAAACTTCATAAAAAACAGTACATGCAAGGCTTATCCATAGGATTCTACGACGGACTCGCAGGGCCTGGAACTGGGGCTTTTTGGACAGTAAGTTCAATGGCGCTGTACCGACTGAATATCTTGCTCGCCTCTGGCTTAGCAAAAGCAATGAACTTTACCAGTAACTTTACCTCTTTGATCACTTTTGCATTCCTCGGACACATCAACTGGGTGCTAGGCTTAACAATGGGAGTATGTTTAATGGCTGGTGCTTTTGTTGGCGCGCACTCCGCTATTAGATTTGGTTCTAAATTCATTCGTCCTGTATTTGTTACTGTCGTCAGCATACTAGCCATTAAATTGGCTTATGACGCATGGTTTGTAGGTTTGTCATGAACATTTCTCAACTCCAGGAAAATCTAGAACAAATGGCGAAGCAAGCCGCTGTTCTTGACCGTCAAAGAGGCGAACATCATGTTCCGCTTTTTGATGAGCGTTTATTTGGTTGCCGCTCTCGCTTACTTACTCCTTGCGTAAAAGAAGCAAAAGCCACGCTGGATGCGATTGTGCGTGAGCAAAATGAAGGTAAGCTCACCGCTTTGCGTGCTGAGTACCTCACTGAACGGTTAGTGGCGCAAATCGGTGCAATTCAACGCGAGATTTCTACCACTAAAATTCGTAAGAATGAAATCAAACATAGCAGCTATTTCCGCAAGCCTATCAACGTGCTTTATCAGGAACTCGCTCAACACCAAGAGTGGGCAAGACGCTTGCGCGAGATGGTGTTAGAAAAAGAACGTGCTGTCGAAAGCGCTCCGAGTTTTATGCGTGCCGACGCTCAAAAAGTATTACTAGCAACCGAGCAACGTTTAGCGCGTTGTGAAGCAGCACTTCTTAAGCTAGAGAACCAAATTACACATAGGGAAAAACATCAATAATGGCTGATCAACCAACCTCGCCTTTAGATGACGCACCTGAAGAGATCAAACTGGCTGTCGATTTAATCTATTTGCTTGAGAGCAATGAGATAGATCCAGAAGTTGCGCTTAACGCTTTAAAGATCGTGCAAAACGACTTAGAAAACAAATTAAAAGCAAAGTAGCTCAGAGCGTTTCAATCCTTTCACCGAGACTCATTTTCAGTGCTCTTACACAATGATACTATTCATAAAAAAGTACGCCCCCAAAAGGATAAATAATGAAAGTAATCAGCTTTAACATCAATGGACTACGTGCGCGACTGCACCAACTCCAAGCGCTAATCGACAAACACCAACCTGATGTGATTGGTCTTCAGGAAATTAAAGTTCACGATGAAGCATTCCCGATTGAAGCTGTCGAAGCCATGGGCTACAAAGTGTATTTTCATGGTCAAAAAGCACATTACGGCGTAGCAATGCTTTGTAAGCAAGAGCCTCTACACGTACAAAAAGGGTTCCCGACGGATAACGAGGAACATCAAAAGCGCATGATCATGGCAACGTTTTTAAATGAAAACGGCGAAAAGGTCACTGTGCTAAACGGCTATTTCCCTCAAGGGGATAACATCAGCCACGAAACCAAATTCCCATACAAGCGCCAATTCTATAAAGATCTGATGACCTACCTAAACGATCATCACAATAACGACGAGCAATTGATTGTTATGGGTGACATCAACATCAGCCCTATTGATGCAGATATCGGTATCGGCGAACCAAACCGTAAACGTTGGCTAAAAACAGGTAAATGTTCATTCCAACCTGAAGAGCGCGAATGGTTGAAAACCTTACTAGACTGGGGCTTTGTGGACACCTTCCGTAAGCTATACCCAGAGGTGAACGATCAATTTTCGTGGTTTGACTACCGTTCTCGCGGTTTTGATGATAACCGTGGCCTACGAATTGATGTCATTTTGGCAACCCCTTCTCTAGCGGAAAAGTGTATTGAATCTGGTATCGACTATGAGCTTCGTGGTATCGAGAAGCCTTCAGATCACGCACCAATCTGGTCGACATTTAAGTAATTTATTGCAAAGCTATAAGCGAGACTCAACGCTAAGCTTAGTCCAATAAAAAGGGAGACTCAGTCTCCCTTTTTCATACAAATTACTATTTAATCACTGATTCAGCGGCCAAACCGTTTGACCATCAATAGTTATCGGTGTTTGAGCAAATTCGTTCAGACAGTAGCCGGTATTGCTGCTTGCAAAGTAAGTGAGCGGCATCGGCGGTAGATTCAGCGCCACAACCTGCTGTTTCGCTTTTTCTGTGAACGAGAAGCCCCACATATCTAAATAGCTCGTCATGTCTCGCTGAGAGATGTAGCTCAGAGCAATAAGCAACCAGTCGTTGTTTGAGATGCTATTTGCCTCTTCACGAGAGTAGTTGGCGAAACCAATACTCAATCGTCTCTCATTCCAAAGCGCATCATCCGATTTTAAGCGGTTAAACTCACGTTCAATCAGGTGCAATCGCGCCAATAAATGCCAACCATTTTGCAGTACACCTTCATGCTGCGTCGCCATCATCATTTGAATGTAAACGCGAGCTCCCCAACTCCAACCAGTTTGATTTTGCGCTGCCATGTAAGCGTTTGGATCCGCTTGAGTTCGGCTTGCTTGCAATAATTCAAACTGGCCTTTGAAATCCAAACTTTGGCAAGTTGAAACTTTCCCCGTATTCTGGAAGAAACGAGACTTACTGTAATACGAGTAGTAATTGGTCGTTGAATGCCCTTCCCAGCCTGAAAATCGGAATCGACCTTTTTCTAAACCATGACCAAGCTCATGTAAATCACCGTGACCGAGTGGGCTGAATGACCAGTAAGCATCGTAAGGGTTACCCGAACAACCATAACCACACGTCGCTTGGTCAGCGTTCATATGCTTCACCATATCAATATTGGCGATTTCCCAACCTTGATTTTTGGCATACTGGATAATTTCCGGAACCTCATCGATCCCCGGCCCTTGGAAACCAGCCAAGACATGTGGGTAGTTATGAACATACTCTTCTGTCGCTAGCGCCATTTCAGCTGGTGTCGACCACATCTCATCGTTGACAGATTCAAGCATTTTGTCACGTTTAGAGTGTACCTCAAATCCAGGCGTGATCAGTTCAGCCCAATCGAATAAATTGGCTTCTAACTGTTGAATAAAAGCGTCGTTGTCCTTCTCACTTCTCCAAACTGGATGCTGTGCCACATGATTAAATTTCAGTTCAACCGGAACATCATTTTTGTCAAAGTGAACCTGTACTGGACCACCATAAGGAGAAGTCAGCGTGATGGTTTCACCCGGCTTCACTTCATAGCCGAATGAAGTCAGCAGTTTTGGTCGCGTGTATCCATCTTTGCTGAACTCATGAGTTGCACCACTTCTTAAAGTGTTGATGACAATCTTAGTCGCCACATCATTGCTGTCATTACGTTTAACCGTAAAAGTTTCCCCAGGAAGCGCATACACACCAGCCGAACGGAAGTTACGCTTTGATTCCATATTAATCGTTGCACTGATTCTCTTTATTTCAGGGCTAAACTCACTACGGCTGAAGTTCCCCATATTTGGTTGTTTTGGGTTCACGCTTCGGCTGTTGTATTGCACGTAATCGGCAAAGTACGACTTTAGGAATTCGGTCGTTTGGGTTGACTGTTTGTCCATCGGGAAGACAACCGTTTGACGATAATGATCAGCCAGCAATACCATGAGTTTTTCGTATTGGTAGCCGTTTTGATTAAACAAATCTACTTTTTGTTCATCAAGCTTTTGCAACCAATGGCGAATGCTGTTTGCCCCTGCATAAAATTGACTGTCCATATTCGCAGTGTCAGGGCAGGATTTGTCATCACACTTTGACAAGTCAACGTTGAAATTTTGAGATTCAAAACGAGACAACAGCGCTTGTTGTGTGATGACAGAGTCCGGCACAACGTTCATCAACGATGAAGGTTCCCAGTCGACCAAACCTAACTTACGCCAATAGTTATCTCCCACATAATCAACATGGAATTTTTCCAAAATGTCTTGGCCAAGATCAGTTAGTCCTCCATCCCGATGCAGGTATAGAACAGGAATTTGGGCTTGCTCAGCGTATTCCAGAGCCTCGAGTACTGGTTTGTTGGTATCTCCAGATTGCAGATGCTGTGACAAGATCAATAAGTTTGGAGTATTGGTTTGCAAGCAGCTAAGTAGCTTCGAACCATCGCATAGGTTGGCCTCGTTAAACGCCAACTCTTGTGAAACATTGTCTTTTAGCCAATTCCGAGTCGCTTGCTCATCCGGAAAGTAATAAGACTGGTCCATTTGCGCGATGACGACGTTTGAAGTAACTCCGCCCGACAACCAAGTGACCAGATTACTTAACCATTTCGTCATCGCTGCGTTGGAAGAGTCGGGAAAACGTTGTGCCGTTCTAAATGGGTTGCTACCTAATAGTGCGTAACGTTGACCATTAGACTTTTCCCCGGCAACGCCAATTGACAGAGCTTGATCTTTGTAACCGCTTGCCATGGCCTTATTGGTCATCAAGATGGTGTCGTTGAAGCCATACTGAGGTGTCAAGATCGCAGCATCATGGGTTGGATCCCAATAAAGACCTGAAAGGTTTTTCGCAATTGCAGATTTGATCGTATTCGACTGCATCTTGTGGGCTTCTACAACCTGACGACTTTCTCGAATGAAATCGCTCGGGTCAGAAACGAGCAGTGCATTACCAGTTTCAAGAGCTTGTTGAACTGGAGCTGGCGTTGGTTTTACTTGAGCATTAGGTTGTGATTCTCCCTCTCCCCCACCACATCCTGTGACTAAGGCGGCAATGCCCAACGATAGAATTGTTTTTTTCATTTTTACTTACTAAACAATGAGTTTACCGAATGTTAATGTAAGTTAATGAATAATAAGAAAGAGTCTTTTACATCGGCTGGAAAAATAGGAATGAAGATAACAAAATTATCAAAAGCAATAGCACCCATTCCGGTGCTATTGCCTCTATTGATAATTAGCTTAAAGGACGTAGATAAGCTAAGAAACGCTTCTCTGCCACTTTGAAACACCACAAAATCATAAACGTCAGTGCCATGTAGAACAGCCCCGCCGTCAGGAAAGACTCAAATGGTGCATAGTAGCGCGAGTTAACTAGACGCGCAGCACCAGTTAAATCCATGATGGTAACGATGCCCGCGACTGCACTTCCGTGCAGCATAAATATGACCTCGTTGGAATAAGCTGGTAATGCTCGACGCAATGCACTCGGCAAGATAATACGTCTGTATGTCATAAACTTACTCATGCCATAGGCTTTCGCAGCTTCCACCTCACCTTTCGGCAAACCATTAATCGCACCACGAATAATTTCTGCGGTGTAAGCCGATGTATTAAGAATAAAAGCGACCAAAGCACAGAACCAAGCGTTCTCCCACAAGGTATCTTTAACAGGGAAAAACTGATCCATACCGTAGTAAATCAAATACAGCTGAACCAATAGCGGCGTTCCACGGAAAAAGTAAATGAATCCCCAAGAAGGTAAGCTTAGAGCGTAATTGGTACTATTACGTGCCACGGCTAATGGGATAGAGACACACAAGCCAATAACCAACGCTAATCCCACTAACCAAACTGTTGTCCAAAGTCCCTGAAGATAAGTTGGAAAGCTTTCAATAATCAAAGAAAAGTCCATAACTTACCTCGCATGAATACTGAACTTACGCTCAACAAGCTTGAGTAGCCCGGTCGAAACGCTGGTAAAAAATAGAAAGATGAGCGCGACAGCCATGTAAAAGGTGAACGGCATTTTCGTTGTACCTGCTGCCAATGAGCTCATTCTCACCATGTCATCCAGACCAATAATGGAAACTAACGCTGTGGTCTTAAGTAACACTAACCAGTTATTACCAAATCCAGGTAATGCATGACGAATCATCTGAGGAAGTAAGATTCTTCTAAACGATAAAGCAGAACTCATCCCATAAGCTTTCGCCGCTTCTAATTCACCCTTGTCCACCGCCATGATCGCTCCACGAAAAGTCTCCGCCATGTAGGCGCCAAAGATAAAACCAATCGTGAGTACACCAGCTATAAATGGGCTGACATCAATATAATCAGGTAAGTAAGACGTCCATTCATGGTTTGGATCACTCGAGGCAAACCACTCGTTGAGCGTTTCGTTGATGGAGTAAAGGCTGTTATTTAAAAGTATTTGTCCACCAAAGAAAATTAGCATCATCAGAACCAAATCTGGAATGCCGCGAATGACGGTGGTGTAAAGAGTGGCAATCGCCCTTGCCCATTTGTAAGGCGCTAACTTAGCTAATGCGCCAAGCATGCCTAAGACCATGGCGAGAATGAGTGAAAGCACTGCAACTTCTATTGTTACTAAAGCTCCTTTCAAAATCGAAGCTTCGTATCCTTGTAAATCTAGCATAGGTGAGTTCCTAATCCCTAAACTCAAAAAATCGACCGTTGACTACTTCTAGGAACAAGCCAACGGTCGCTTAATTACGGTTTATTCACCGTACACATCGTAGTTAAAGTATTTACCAGCAATTTCTTGGTAAACACCTTTCTCACGTAGTGAAATAATTGCTGCGTCGAGTTTCTTCGTTAGATCTTTGTCTTGTTTACGAACAGCGATACCCATACCTTCGCCAAACCATTTTGGATCGGTTAACGATGGTCCAACAAACTCATAAGCTTCGCCACCTGCTTTGTTGATCACACCCTCTTCTAGAGCAGACGCATCACCTAAAACGGCAGCAATTCGACCATTTTCTAGATCAAGATACGCTTCATCAAAAGAGCCATAACGCACAATTTCAACATCATCGCCGTAGTTGTCAGTTAAGTACTTGTCATGTGTCGTCGCACGTTGCACGCCAATTTTGACATCTTTAAGATTATCAAAATCTAGACCCGCACCTTTCTTAGCGATAAATTTATTTGGGATTTGTGCGTACTTGCCAGTGAAATCGACTTTTTTCTTGCGCTCTTCAGTGATAGACATTGCTGCGATGATGGCATCGTACTTACGTGCAAGCAGAGAAGGAATAATACCATCCCAATCTTGAGCGACGATTTTGCACTTCACTTGCATCTCTTCACAGAGTGCATTTGCCATGTCTACGTCAAAGCCTTTTATTGAGCCATCAGTTTCTGTCCAGCTAAACGGAGGGTAAGCGCCTTCGATACCAAAGCGAACTGTTTTCCATTCTTTCGCTTGGGCAACACCTGATACTGCCGTTGCAGCAATCGTTGCTGCTAATAACCACTTTTTCATTTCCATACTCCTGTGATTGCTATTTTATTTCGTTTTGTTTGTTGTGTTGGCTTAGGAGGCAATAGTCTGCCGCCTAACAAATATTAGTAAATGGATGAGATAAACTGCTGTAATCGTTCTGAATCCGGGTTTGTAAATAGCTTAGCTGGATTTCCCTGTTCTTCCACTAAGCCTTGATGTAAAAACATCACATGGTTTGATACGTCACGCGCAAACGCCATTTCGTGCGTGACCACCAGCATAGTTCGCCCTTCATCTGCCAAATCTCTCATTACCCCCAGAACTTCTCCTACAAGTTCTGGGTCAAGCGCAGAAGTTGGCTCGTCAAACAACATCACCTCTGGGTCAACTGCTAGCGCACGGGCAATAGCTGCACGTTGCTGCTGGCCGCCAGATAAGTGCCCAGGGTAATAATCTTTACGCTCATACAAGCCTACCTTCTTAAGCAAGACTTCTGCGTTTTCAATCGCTTGAGCTTTTGGAACGCCTAAGACATGAACAGGCGCCTCAATCACGTTTTCTAGTACGGTTAGGTGAGACCAGAGGTTGAAACCTTGGAAAACCATTGCCAGGCGTGAGCGAATACGTTGGACTTGCTTTTCATTAGCAGGAACAGATTCACCTGCTCTGCTGTTCTTCATTTGGATTAATTCACCATTTACCCAAATTTCGCCCGCGGTAGGCGTTTCTAGCAAGTTGATACATCTGAGAAAGGTACTCTTACCTGAGCCGGAAGAGCCAATAATGGAGATAACATCTCCTTTGTGCGCGGCAAGTGAAATGCCTTTTAAAACTTCATTTTGTCCAAATGTTTTGTGCAGGTCTTTTATATCTAGCGCTGGTACATCATTCATGCGCCCTACTCCCTGTGTTTTTGTCACTGCAATTAAGGGACTCCGCCCTCTCTAATTCGGAACAAATTAGCACCGCCCTTTGAAACTTGCAACAAATTATTAACCTAAATAATTCGAATAGAAAGATACGATAGACAAATTAATATGCAATATATAGCAACATATTCTTCAAAAGTTGAATATTAAATATAAAAAAGCCCCTTTCAAAGGGGCTTAATAAATTTACAAAAGTGTTAATTGAAACCTATTCGAGGTCGCAATGAATTAATTAAAACGACTGACTACCAACGAGTTTGAAGTACGTAATGTCACTTCATTTTCTAAGCCTTCTTTTTCAGAAGTAATGATGCCATCTAGGTCTTCATCTAGTTCAGGCTCTGACGCTTCACCATTGGAGAAGAAGCTCATGAAAACTTTAGAATCAATATTACTATCTTCATTCACTACCAAAGCAGTGCGATTAAAATCGTCCGAAGCTGAAACTTTCAAACCGTTAACGGCCGATGTTGGGAAGTTGTAGTAATGCAATTCTGGAACAACAACAGAATCACTATCACTTGTTGTGAAAATGCGATGTGTGACTCTGTAGTCGCCTGAAGTTGCAAAGTAAGCGACACGAGTAAAGCCTTCAGTAGACGATGTTAAGCCCATGTCCAGATCAATCACGGACTCTGCACTTCCTTGCGCTGATACACTTGGTTTTGTGTTCGGCAGGTTATCAATATTTAAGTAAGCACTCGGATCAACGTCAATATCCCATCCGTCAGAGATCGTTTCGTTAAGTAGAGACTCCCAACCATTAACTTGATTCTCTGAGAACGCCATGTATACCCAAGTTTCTTTATTCGTTGCACTAGGGCGATTATATTCAACGGCCGTTTTATCCAGCTTCAACGCGTCATATGCAAAGCCGTTAGTAACAAAGCCAATGTTGAGCGAGTCGTAAGTATAGTCAGAAGACGAATAAATGTTTGACGTATTATCCGCTCTAACTAAGGCTATCTCACCAGTTCCCCACGAACCAATACCATACTGGTAAAGCGCTTTGTCGCTTGAACCTGATTCATACTGAAACAATGCCGTTGGTTCACCTTTAAGCCCCATCAGTTCATCAGTAGGCAACATATCAGGGTTCGGAGACGTGAAAATATCGGTTTGCGAGACAAAGTTGTAATCTCCGCCACCTGATTCAGCGTTTCGGTAATCTAAGTTAGTAAACTTATTGCTTGCTAAGTTACCGCCAGTAAAGCATTTGTTCAAAGAGTCTCGGTTTAGTGCAAAAGTAGCATTACGTAGTTTCTTATCTTGCAAGAACTCTTTTGAAAACGTGTTTACGCGAGCTTCTTTGCCGTTAAATTCTATTGCTTGAAACGTCACAAAGCCGCCGTCAGGGATATCTTCAAGATAAAACTTAAAGTTATCAGTGGTAGGTTTGATAATGTCTCCGGATCTTTTGCCATCGGCATCAGAGTAGTAACCGATAACATAGTTGGTCACTTGCTCTTTTGACGCTGCACTATAGGTTAAAACCGTTTTATCGCCGTTCAGTTCAGTTTTGTGGTCATATACAGTACAACCTTTCGTAGTTGCTTCACTTTCAGTCATTGTTGCTGGTATAGCAAAATCAAAAGTAAACGCAGTTTTCGGCGCTGCACCACCGCCACCGCCGCCACCGCCGCCGCAACCGACCATTAACCCTGAGATGATTGCCACTAGTGGCAGTACTTTAAGCTGTTTCATGTCTTTTTCCTAAACTGAGCGGCAATGATTAGCCAAAAAATTGTCTTTGCTCTGTCCAAAGCAAGAATAAAGCCAGCTTTATATAATCATCGTGAATATTGACATTTAATCTGCATCTCGTGCAAAAGGACAAAAAGTTCTAATTTTATGCAACTTGTGTAATGAAATTACACAAGATCTCCGCATCTCATTCGCATGCCAGAAACTTTCTGTAGTTTTATTTCACAACCATTCTTAAAGTGATCTAAATCAATCACCCTAAATGGCTATCTTGCTAGACTCCTGCCAAAAGATGAGGCTTTTTTTTGTGCCTCAACACAATAAGTTATTAGCTATGCTTAGGCACAGTGTCGACGTGTAACAAATCTAACAATAGCTAGCATAAGCGTGCCGCAGGATGCGGATTAACACAATTGAATGAAGAATTCATAACTTTTAAATATATGAGGAATCTATGTCAGACGCAGTTAACAAAACGCACTCTGATTCAGATATCGAGACCAAGAGCTACCGTGAGCTTCATCGTCCAGCATCTGAGTTCGCAAGCCGTTCAGACTACCTAGACCACGAACTACAAATTATGAAGCCACGTCGTTTTGGCTTGAACTTGCCAGGTCGTGACTTCCGCTTTGAGCTTGAAGACCTTGTTCCAGCACTTGCTGGTACTATCGGTATTATCGCAATGTACTCTGCGGTAATGATGTCTTGGGCTGAAGGTCTTACTGCAGCATGGGACCACGTAAACTTAGGCAAGGACTTTGCTATCGAAGTTGCGCGTGTAGAAATGCTCATCCCTGCACTTCTTTTCTGTGTACTTGCCTCTGGTTTTATTAACCCTAAAGCCAACCTAGCAGGCAACCACGGCCCAATGATCCCTCTTATTGGTACCATCGCTCTTGCTGGTGCTCACCCTCTTGCATTAGCAATTCTCATTGGTGTGTTTGGTTTGATTTTGAGCCTCTTAAAAGGTGGGTCAAAACTGGTTAACCTCACCTCTGAAGGTACGGCTGGTGGCCTTCTTATTTTCCTAGGTTTAACCGGAACCATGAGCCAAATTAACTCTATTCAAGCTTGGGCTGTTGGTTTGCAATCCGATACGGTTGCCGCTGGTAGCATGGGTTACATCGGTCTAATTGTTCTTGCGGTTACCATTGGCTTATACGCGTTCCTTGCTAAAGTGAACAAACGCTGGCTAGCGATCCCTGTTTGTGCCTTCACTGGGCTTGCAATCGCACTTGCTCTTGGCGCAGGCTTCGATATTAAATTCGTAACCGAGACAGGCCTTCCAAACCTAAATCCAATCTACTGGTGGGGTTCCACAGAAGAAGGTTGGATGCTTGGTCTTCCTAATATGGAACACTTCATCGCTTCACTACCATTCGCGATTCTTGCGGTAGCAATGTGGTCACCTGACTTCTTGGGTCACCGTATCTTCCAAGAGATGAACTACCCACGTAAGAGTGAGAAAGTGCTGATGGACGTTGATGACACAATGACAATGTGTTCCGTTCGCCAAATGGTTGGTACTGCAGTGGGTGGTGGTAACATCACATCATCTTGGGGGACTTACATGATCCCTGCTGCAATCGCGAAACGCCCTATTCCTGCTGGTGCCATCTTACTAGGCTCTCTATGTATTATTGTTGCAATCCTTGGTTTTCCTATGGACGTTGCAGTATGGCCTCCAGTTATGCGCGTTGCTCTTCTCGTTGGTGTATCTCTACCACTGCTTGAAGCTGGCATGCAGATGGTGAAGGACTCGAAAGACTCACAAGCAGCAGGTATCTGTATCTTTGGTTCTGCCGTTGTTAACCCAGTTCTAGCTTGGGCACTAACTATGCTTTTAGATAACAACGGTTTAATTGGAGATAAAGAGCGCGCGTCTCGCCTATCATTTGTAGACAAGATTGTGATCCCAGTAAGCGTACTTGTTATCTGTTTAGTTGCTATGCTTGCAGTTGGTATGCTTGAAGGCCAGTATGGCATCCAAGCTTGGCTATAAGCTAGCAGTCCAGAAATTTGTGGGTAGCGCTCGTCGCTACCCCATTTTTATCGAGATTTTTGAGGATTTATTGATTTAGTTTAAGGTTTGCAAAAAAATTTTAGTTTAACCTCTAACTGTTGCTTAAAAAGAGAAACGTTAATACTAGTGACAATATTTATAGTTTTGTAAATCGAATACGTAAATTTAAGACTATAAATATTGTTATTCATAAGAGTGTACTGTTCCCCTCTTTTATCTGGGGATAGCTGGCTCAACGGCGAAGCAGTACGTATTTTTTTCTACTAAAAAGGTAGGTATGTCATGGCAGAGCAATTTGCTAAAGCTTGGGAAGGTTTTGCTGCAGGCGACTGGCAAAACGAAGTAAACGTTCGTGATTTCATTCAGAAGAACTACACTCCGTACGAAGGCGACGAATCTTTCCTAGTTTCTGAAGGTACTGAAGCGACTAACAAGCTTTGGGCTAAGGTAATGGAAGGCATCAAACAAGAGAACGCGACTCACGCTCCTGTTGATTTTGATACTTCAGTTATCTCTACCATCACTGCTCACGATGCAGGCTACATCGAAAAAGACCTAGAAACTATCGTAGGTCTTCAAACTGACGCTCCTCTAAAACGTGCGATCATCCCTAACGGTGGTATCCGCATGGTTGAAGGTTCATGCAAAGCCTACGACCGCGAGCTAGACCCACAAGTTAAAAAAATCTACACAGAATACCGTAAAACTCACAACCAAGGCGTTTTCGATATCTACACTCCTCAAATCATGGCGTGTCGTAAATCTGGCGTACTGACTGGTCTTCCAGATGCATACGGTCGTGGTCGTATCATCGGTGACTACCGTCGTGTTGCGCTATACGGTATTGACTTCCTAATGAAGGATAAATTCGCGCAGTTCTCTTCTCTACAAGAGCGTTTTGAGAACGGCGAAGACCTACAAATGACAATGCAGCTTCGTGAAGAGATCGCAGAGCAACACCGTGCTCTAGGTCAAATCAAAGAAATGGCTGCAAAATACGGTTGTGATATTTCTCGTCCTGCTGAAACTGCGCAAGAAGCTATTCAGTGGACTTACTTCGGTTACCTAGCTGCTGTTAAATCTCAAAACGGTGCGGCTATGTCTCTAGGTCGTACTTCTACGTTCCTAGACATCTTCATCGAACGTGATATCGCGGCTGGTAAGCTAACTGAAGAACAAGCTCAGGAAATGATCGACCACTTCGTAATGAAACTACGTATGGTTCGTTTCCTACGTACTCCTGAGTACGATGATCTATTCTCTGGCGACCCTATCTGGGCAACTGAGTCTATGGGTGGTATGGGTCTTGACGGTCGTACGCTAGTTACTCGTACAAACTTCCGTTTCCTAAACTCACTATACACTATGGGTCCTTCTCCAGAGCCAAACATCACTGTTCTTTGGTCTGAGCAACTACCTGAAGGCTTCAAGAAGTTCTGTGCGAAAGTATCTATCGATACTTCTTCTATTCAGTACGAAAATGACGACTTAATGCGTCCAGACATGAACTCTGACGACTACGCGATCGCATGTTGTGTATCTCCAATGGTTGTTGGTAAGCAAATGCAGTTCTTCGGTGCTCGTGCGAACCTTGCGAAAACAATGCTTTACACCATCAACGGTGGTGTGGATGAGAAGCTAAAAATCCAAGTTGGCCCGCAAATGCCTAAGATCGAAGGCGATGTTCTTAACTACGATGAACTGTGGGAGAAAATGGACCACTTCATGGATTGGCTAGCGAAACAATATGTGACTGCACTAAACGCTATCCACTTCATGCACGATAAGTACAGCTACGAAGCGGCACTAATGGCTCTACACGACCGTGACGTTAAACGTACTATGGCTTGTGGTATTGCTGGTCTATCTGTTGCAGCTGACTCACTATCTGCAATTAAATACGCAAAAGTTAAGCCAATTCGTGACGAAGACGGTCTAGCAATCGACTTCGAAATCGAAGGCGATTACCCTAAATTCGGTAACAACGATCCACGCGTTGATGATATTGCATGTGAACTTGTTTCTGTATTTATGGGCAAAATCCGTAAGCTTAAGACTTACCGTGATGCAATCCCTACTCAGTCAATTCTTACTATCACTTCAAACGTGGTTTACGGTAAGAAAACTGGTAACACGCCTGACGGTCGTCGTGCTGGTGCTCCATTTGCTCCAGGTGCAAACCCAATGCACGGTCGTGACGAGAAAGGTGCTGTAGCATCACTAACTTCAGTTGCTAAACTGCCGTTTGCTGACGCACAAGATGGTATCTCTTACACATTCTCTATCGTACCTAACGCACTAGGTAAAGATGAGGGTTCACAACGCGCTAACCTTGCTGGCCTTATGGATGGTTACTTCCACCACGAAGCGGGTATCGAAGGTGGTCAACACCTAAACGTGAACGTTCTTAACCGTGAAACTCTAGAAGACGCAGTTAAGCACCCAGAGAAATACCCTCAGCTAACAATCCGTGTATCTGGTTACGCTGTTCGCTTCAACTCTCTAACTGCAGAGCAACAAGCTGACGTAATCGCGCGTACATTCACTGAGTCTCTATAAGACTATAGCGAAATAACGTTCTAGTAATACAACAAAGGCTGATGCTAAGTAGCATCAGCCTTTTTTTATTTCTTGAATGAAAGTTGTGATATCGCGAAAGACTTTTGCCCGCATTCTTACGTATGATGCGAAAAAAGTTAGCAAATAAAGTCTATGAGATTTAGTAAATTAATTATTCTTACCCTTCTTTCTCCAGTTGCAATAGCATCCACTAAGTCTACGGTTTCTTTTACCATCGACAACGATGGTATTTTTGGCGTCGATCAAGACTATACGAATGGTGTTTTCCTTTCTTACGCGACAGACCAACTGACACAAGAAAGCCAATGGAAATGGCTGAGTCTAGCTAACTCAGAGCACGCCAATATCGATAAAATAGAGTTGGTTCTTGGCCACAAGATGTGGACTCCAAGCGACATTGAAGCCGATTATCCACTAATCAATGATCGCCCATATGCCGGTTACCTACACACCGAAATCAACTACCTTTCCCTAACGAGTGACAAAGCTGTACGGTACAATTTCACCATAGGAACTACGGGTGAAAGTTCGCTATCAGAAAAGGCGCAAGAAATCGTTCACGGCATAACAGGATCGACGGACCCTCAAGGTTGGGATTACCAGATTGAAGATAAAGTGGCGTTCAGCCTTGGTTACCGCGTATTTAACAAATTGATGCGCAGCGAAGAACAAAAAACACAATGGGAGATCACCAACATTAACGACATCAATGCGGGTAACTTCCGTAGTGATGTCTCTCAAGGCGTCATGTTTCGTTGGGGTACAAACCTAGCGAATAGCATCGGAGCCGCCAATATCAGTGTCGAAAGCCCTTTCTCAGCAAGTATGATCGCTCAGAACACGTCGAGTTGGTTCTTGTTCACCGGGTTTGAAGGTCGTTACCGCTTTAATGACATGACTATCGAAGGAGATCGTCCTGGCATTCCTGAACCGTCAGCGCCATACGACGTCACACTGCAAAATTGGCAAGCAAGTGCCGTCGCGGGAGTATCTTGGTACAACCAAAATTACGGTGCAAGCATCACCTTTACAATTAAAACACCGGATTATGAAGAAGCCCAAACCGATGTTTATGGGACAGGCTCGTTCTCCGTGTTCGCCTTTTTCTAAAAACTGGATTATCCCAGCATCGAAGTCAATCTAGATACACGGCAAGTTCTCGGGGTAGGTATTAACCACCTCGTGTTCAAGCGTTTATGTAGATTGGCTCTACCTATTTTCTTTCTTCAAATAACCTTGCCTTTAGTACCGACAAAGCTGTTTTAACCCTGCTTTTTGTAATAAAATAACAGCTAGAATTTACTAGTAATGAGAGCAAAAGATGTCAACAGCTGGTCGTATTCACTCATTTGAGTCATGTGGTACCGTAGACGGACCTGGTATTCGATTTATCGTCTTCTTGCAAGGTTGTTTAATGCGCTGTAAGTATTGCCATAACCGCGATACTTGGGACACGCATGATGGCAAAGAAGTCACGGTTGAAGAAATCATTTCCGAAGCGAAAAGTTACCGCCACTTCATGAATGCATCAGGTGGTGGCGTTACTTGTTCTGGCGGCGAAGCGATGCTTCAACCGGAATTCGTACGTGATTTTTTCCGCGCAGCTAAAGCCGAGGGCATTCATACATGTCTAGATACTAACGGTTATGTTCGTAAGCACACTGATGTTATCGATGAAGTACTGGATGCAACAGACTTAGTCATGCTTGACATCAAACACATGAAAGACGAAGTGCACCAAGATCTCATCGGTGTATCCAACCGACGCACATTGGACTTTGCTCGTTACTTACAAAAAATCGGAAAGAAAACATGGATTCGCTATGTCGTCGTGCCTGGTTACACAGATGACCCAGAAGCAGCACACATGCTTGGTGAATTTATTAAAGACATGGATAACATCGAAAAGGTCGAGTTACTTCCTTACCACAAATTAGGGGCTCATAAGTGGGAAGCGTTAGGCTTAGAATACCCACTCGAAGGCGTAAACCCGCCACCGAAAGAAACCATGGATGAAATTCAATCCATTCTTGCTCAATACAACGATAACGTAAAATACTAAGTGAACCGCAAGACTAACCTCTTTAAAATACCAGCTTATTGCTGGTATTTTTTTGATTATATCTAAGCCTTATCAGTGAGTTTCTCTGCGGTCATTTAGGTATAAAAAGAACGATAGAAATGATTGCGTCATGTTCGCATAGGAAGGAAGTAACATGGATTTGTTTAACTTAGGCTCTCTTGTTGTCTCAATTTGGATAGTAGTAGTCTACTGCCTACCAGATTGGAAAAAAGTCGTTTGGCCAAAACTGGAAAAAGAGAAAGGATTTCAGCACCTCGTTTTTGCAACGCTCTTCTTTTTCAGTATTTTATGGGCCGCTCAAGCAGGTGTAAAAGAAGGATTACAGATTCATTTTCTTGCACTAACAACGCTGACGATGATGTATGGTTGGCGCATGGCATTTCTACTCAGCATTCCCGCTATGTTGGTCAACCACCTACTACATGATGTGCCCTTGCTACTCTTACCCACGTCGTTAGTTCTATCTGCCCTAATTCCGATTTTCATTAGTTACTTAGTGTTTCTTCTGAGTTACCACTACTTGCCACGAAACATTTTTGTTTTCATCTTCGTTGCTGGATTTTTCAATGGCGCGATAACAGGAAGTCTGCACCTCATCATTAACTCTTTTTATCACCTATCAGTTGGTCACTACGATTGGGAAACCATTCAACATAACTACTTTGTTTTTGTGCCGTTGCTCGCCTTTCCAGAAGGTCTATTAAATGGTATGGCACTGGCGGTTTTAACCGTATTCAAGCCAGAGTGGCTGAGAGTATTTTCAGACCGAGACTACATATACAATCATTACCATAAATAAGTGTTTTCAAACTGGTCAAAAGTGACAGTTCTTGCCATTTTTTAGTATTAAATATGTGTTGAGATCATGTTTCACTCATGTCTTAAGCGTTAACCTAAGCACATTAAAAATGTATTAGATATCTAGTGAGGTCACCATGGAAATGTCAAACGCTCAACGTTTGATTCTATCAAACCAATACAACCTTATGTCTCAACTTGATCCAAGTAATGCGGCCAAATACAAACGCTTACAAACGATCGTTGAACGTGGTTATGAACTACAAATGCGAGAGTTGAACAAAGATTTCGGCTGCCTCTCAGAAGCAGAATGTCGTGAGATCATCGACGTTATGGAGATGTATCATGCGATGCAAGAATCTTACAACATGCTAGACGATGAAGATCGCAGCAACGTGGATCAACGTCGCTTGAAGTTCTTGGGATTTGATATCGCTTCAGAAGCGCAACAAGTACATTACGTACGTTTTCTCATCGATTCTGAAGGTTTGTACCCTCAGTTTGACAAGGCAGATCATCACTTTAACAGCCAAATGCCGATGCTAGATAAATACCGCCGTATGCTGCAAACTTGGCGTAACTGCCCTCGTCAGTATCATTTATGTGAAAACGAACTAGCGCAAATCTTCAGCGCATAAAATGGTCATCTAAGAATGAGGAGAGCGCCCGCTCTCCTTGTTATTTACCCTGTCACAAACTTATCTAAGACTTTGCTCTCTTCCTACCTCTTTCACTTGCCTTGCTCAATGTAGAACAACGAATCACTGAGACTCTTCCGTCTTTGCCAAATATTTGATTTCTATTGCACCTATTCACGACATAAATTCGTCCTAAATAAAAGAGTGATTCAAATGTCACTTTTACAATAAATTCATAATTGTTAAGCAAAATTGCAAATCCCCGACTAGGCTTAAGTAGAGAAAGGCTGTGATTGAAAAATTCATATCCACCGCTCACCGTTGTAACGAAAAAACCGTCCATAAAGCAAAGTCTTTGGTGTCGCCAATCTTACATTCTGTACGAACCAAATGTGATAACAGGACGTATATTCAAACAACAACGAGCATAACTGTTGGTGGAAAGCCTGAATCAACGTTCGTCGGTAGACTGACTATTAAAGGGGAAAGCGACATGAGTATTTTCGACCACTATCAATCAAGATATGAAGCTGCAAAAGATGAAGAGATGTCGTTACAGGAGTTTTTAGCCCTGTGTAAAGATGACAAAAGCGCTTATGCTAATGCAGCAGAACGCCTACTGATGGCGATTGGTGAACCAGAGATAATCGATACGGCAAAAGATCCGAGACTAAGCCGAATCTTCTCGAATCGTGTTATCTCTCGTTATGAAACCTTTAAAGACTTTTATGGCATGGAAGATGCCATAGAACAAATTGTGTCTTACCTAAAACATGCGGCGCAAGGTCTAGAAGAGCGTAAGCAGATTCTTTACCTACTCGGCCCTGTCGGCGGTGGTAAGTCTTCGCTTGCAGAAAAGCTTAAGGCTCTGATGGAACAGATGCCTATTTATGTTCTTACTGCTAACGGCGAACGCAGCCCAGTGAATGACCATCCATTCTGCCTATTCAAAGCCACAGAAGATGGCGATATTTTGAAAAAAGAGTATGGCATCGAGCACCGTTATCTTCGCTCGATCATGTCTCCTTGGGCCGCTAAACGTCTTCACGAGTTTGGTGGTGATATCACCAAATTTAAAGTAGTGAAAGTACGCCCTTCTATCCTTGACCAAATCGGTATTGCCAAAACTGAACCAGGCGATGAAAACAACCAAGATATCTCATCATTGGTTGGTAAAGTCGATATTCGTAAGCTTGAACACTATTCGCAAGACGATCCAGACGCTTACAGCTACTCCGGTGCGCTGTGTAAAGCAAACCAAGGTTTAATGGAATTCGTTGAGATGTTCAAAGCACCAATCAAAGTGCTTCACCCGCTGCTAACAGCAACGCAAGAAGGCAACTTCAACGGTACAGAAGGCCTTTCTGCGATTCCATTCGACGGTATGATTCTGGCTCACTCAAACGAATCTGAGTGGCAGACCTTCCGTAACAACAAGAACAATGAAGCGTTCTTGGACCGTGTTTATATTGTGAAAGTACCTTACTGTCTACGTGTTTCAGAAGAAGTCAAAATCTACCAAAAACTTCTCGAAAACAGTGAGTTATCTCAAGCCCCTTGTTCACCAAGCACACTCGAGACTCTGGCACAATTCAGTATTCTTTCTCGACTTAAAGAGCCTGAGAACTCGTCCATCTTCTCTAAGATGCGCGTATACGACGGTGAAACGCTGAAAGATACGGATCCAAAGGCAAAAAGCTATCAAGAGTATCGTGATTATGCTGGTGTCGATGAAGGCATGAACGGTCTCTCAACACGTTTTGCCTTTAAGATTTTGTCACGCGTATTTAACTTCGACCAAACCGAAGTGGCAGCCAACCCTGTACATCTATTCTATGTGATTGAACAACAGGTTGAGCGCGAACAGTTCCCTGCTGAAACAGCAGAGAAATATCTCGAGTTCTTGAAAGGCTACCTAGTACCTCGATACGTTGAATTTATCGGTAAAGAGATTCAGACCGCTTATCTTGAGTCTTACTCTGAATACGGCCAAAACATCTTCGACCGATATGTCACCTATGCAGACTTCTGGATTCAAGACCAAGAGTACCGAGATCCAGAAACTGGTCAGCTATTTGATCGCTCTTCACTGAATGCTGAGCTAGAGAAGATCGAAAAAACAGCTGGTATTTCTAACCCGAAAGATTTCCGAAACGAAATCGTTAACTTTGTGCTTCGTGCGAAAGCGAATAACAATGGTCAAAACCCGGTTTGGACCAGCTACGAAAAACTGCGCACAGTAATCGAGAAGAAAATGTTCTCCAATACCGAAGAGCTACTTCCGGTTATCTCATTTAATGCGAAAACCTCTTCTGAAGATCAGAAGAAGCACGACGACTTTGTCGCTCGCATGATGGAAAAAGGCTATACCGAGAAACAGGTTCGCCTACTTTCTGAGTGGTACCTACGAGTACGTAAGTCATCCTAACCCAGTATTGAGTTAGGTCGCTTGTGAAACATGAAGAGGGCTATTTCATGGCGCAATTTATAGACCGAAGGCTCAATGGCAAGAACAAGAGCGCTGTTAATCGACAGCGCTTCTTGAAGCGCCACAAAGAGCAAATAAAAGAGTCGGTAGCAGACGCAGTGAATCGACGCTCGATTACGAATACGGAAACGGGCGAAGACGTCTCTATCCCTCACAAAGACATCAATGAGCCTATATTTCATCAAGGCAAAGGTGGTGTTCGCGAACGAGTTCATCCCGGTAACGATCAATTTATTGCTGGTGATAAAATTGAGCGTCCCAAAGGTGGCGGTCAGGGTAGCGGCTCAGGAGAAGGGAACGCCAGTCCAGATGGAGAAGGCCAAGACGAATTTGTATTCCAAATATCAAAAGATGAGTACCTCGATATTTTGTTCGAAGATCTCGAGCTGCCTAATCTAGAAAAAAACCAAATTGCCAAAATCACTGAATGGAAAACACACCGTGCAGGCTTTCAAACTGCCGGTATCCCTTCCAATATCGCCGTAGTACGTTCTCTGCAACAATCTCTTGCGCGCCGTACTGCAATGACTGCCGGTAAGAAACGACTTCTTAAAGAGTTAGAAGACGAACTTGCTCGCATCAAAAATATTGAACCTGCTCAGCAGTTTGAAGAGAACCGCTTGAAGGCTGAAATTGAAGAACTGCGCAAGAAAATCGAAAGCGTGCCGTTCATCGATACCTTCGACTTACGCTTCAAGAACTATGAGAAACGCCCGGTACCATCGAGCCAAGCGGTCATGTTCTGTCTAATGGACGTATCCGGTTCGATGGATCAGGCAACGAAAGACATCGCAAAACGCTTCTATGTTCTTTTGTACTTGTTCTTAACTCGTACCTACGAGAATGTCGAAGTCGTCTTTATCCGCCACCATACCCAAGCGAAGGAAGTGGACGAGCACGAATTTTTCTACTCACAAGAAACCGGGGGCACCATTGTATCTAGCGCACTCAAGTTAATGGATGAAATAGTAAAAGAGCGATACCCGATTGGTCAGTGGAACATATATGCAGCTCAAGCATCCGACGGTGACAACTGGGCAGATGATTCGCCAAGGTGCCGGGATCTATTAGTGAACAAATTACTTCCAAACTGTCAGTACTACTCTTACATAGAGATCACACGGCGCTCGCACCAAACTCTATGGCATGAGTACGAAAAACTCACTGAAGAGTTTCCTAATTTCGCAATGAAAAACATTCGCTCTGTGGAGGATATTTTCCCAGTCTTTCGTGAACTATTCCAAAAAGAAACGGCGTAAGGAGGCTAGCGATGAATACCGCAACGAGAAACCTCTCAGGAGAGGCGCCTAAGAAGCGTAACAGTAAAGTGTTGCCAGATGGACCAGATTGGACATTTGAGCTGTTAGAGCGATACCACAAAGAAATTAAGCGTGTCGCGGAGCATTATCGCCTAGACACTTACCCTAACCAAATAGAAGTGATTACTTCAGAACAGATGATGGATGCCTACTCAAGTATCGGCATGCCAATCAATTACAATCACTGGTCATTTGGTAAAAAATTCATCCAAACAGAGCAGAACTATAAACATGGTCAAATGGGGCTAGCCTACGAGATTGTGATTAACTCCGACCCTTGTATTGCTTATTTGATGGAAGAAAATACGGTAACAATGCAAGCACTCGTTATAGCGCACGCGTGTTACGGCCATAACTCTTTTTTCAAAGGTAATTACCTATTCCAAACGTGGACTGACGCCAGTTCTATTATCGACTATCTGCTGTTCGCCAAAAAGTACTTAGCCGAATGTGAAGAACGATATGGCGTAAAAGAAGTGGAAAAGCTTCTCGACTCTTGTCACGCGTTAATGAACTTTGGTGTAGACCGCTACAAGCGTCCAGAGAAAATCTCAATTACAGAGGAAAAAGCAAGACAAGAAGAACGCGAAGCATACCTACAATCTCAAGTTAATGAGCTTTGGCGCACGGTACCAACAGCCAAGACGAAAGAGGAAGACATTAAAGAGCGATTCCCAAGCGAGCCTCAGGAAAATTTGCTCTACTTCTTCGAAAAACATGCTCCGTTGTTAGAGCCATGGCAACGTGAAGTTGTTCGGATCGTCCGTAAGATCAGTCAGTATTTTTATCCGCAAAAACAAACGCAAGTCATGAATGAGGGCTGGGCAACGTTCTGGCACTACACCATACTCAACCATCTTTATGATGAGGGCTTGGTGTCTGAAAAGTTCATTCTAGAGTTCTTACATAGCCACACCAGTGTCGTGGCTCAGCCGCCTTATAACAGTCCTTACTTTAATGGCATTAACCCCTACGCGTTAGGCTTTGCCATGTTCCGAGATATTAAGCGTATCTGTGAAGAACCAACTGATGAGGACAAGGAGTGGTTTCCAGACTTGGCAGGAACCGACTGGTTAGATGCAGTGCATTTCGCGATGCATAATTTCAAAGATGAAAGCTTTATTAGCCAATACCTTTCTCCGAAATTAATGCGTGATTTCAAGTTGTTTGCGATCAACGATGATGATCATAAGAACTTTATTGAAGTCGCTGCGATACACGATGAGATGGGTTATAAACGCATTAGAGAAACCCTAGCCGCTCAGTATAACTTATCTAATCTTGAGCCAAACATTCAGGTGTTTAATGTCGATGTCCGTGGTGATCGCTCGCTTACGTTGCAGTACGTTCCTCACAACCGCATCCCACTTGATGATAGTTACGAAGAAGTTCTAAAGCACGTGTATCGATTATGGGGCTTTGATGTCATTCTCCAAGAAGTGAAAGACACCGGTCACCGAGAGGTGTTAGCGACCTGCCCTAAACGGAACCAATACGACACTAACATTTAACTAATACCGCGATACAAGTAAAACAAAAAGGCTCCTAATTCAGGAGCCTTGTTTATTCTTAAATCTATATGAGCATTTGTTACGCTTGCTTTGCAACAATCGCGCGCACGGCTTCTAGATCTTCGGGCGTATCAACGCCTGCTGCTGGTGCTTCTTTCGCTACCGCCACATGAATTTTTTCACCGTACCAAAGCACTCGCAGTTGCTCAAGACACTCAATCTGCTCTAATGCACTTGGTGCCCAGTTGACATACGTATTAATGAAACCAGCTCGATAAGCATAAATACCAATATGACGCATTAATGGGTTGGCAATGGTTTTGTCTTGTTTAGCAAAGTTATCGCGATCCCAGGGGATGGTTGCTCGACTAAAGTACATCGCATAGCCTTGCTCATCTGCGACAACTTTAACAGCGTTCGGGTTGAACACTTCCTCTTCCGAGTCTATTTCTACAGCTAACGTCGCCATCGGGGCTTCACACCCAGATAAGTTATCAGCAACCTGACGAATGATGGACGGCGGAATCAAAGGCTCATCCCCTTGCACATTAACAATAATGTGGTCTGACGGAATAGCCATCTTTTCAACAACTTCGGCAAGACGCTCCGTACCTGATTCGTGGTGGGGAGAGGTCATACAAACTTTACCACCAAATGACGAAACCGCTTTCGCAACACGCTCGTCATCAGTTGCAACGATGACATCTTCCGCACCCGCTTGTAGCGCTTGTTCATAAACCCACTGAACCATAGGCTTACCACCAATATCCGCTAGCGGTTTACCAGGCAAACGGCTCGATGCGTAGCGCGAAGGGATGACAACCGTAAAAGACATTAGCGTCCCTCATCCATGCTCATAGTGCGAGCTTCAGGCTCTAGCAGAACTGGAATACCCTCTTTGATCGGGTAAGCAAGGCGATCCAATTTGCAGATCAACTCTTGATTATCTTTATCGTACGTCAGCTTACCTTTGCAAACAGGGCAAGCTACAATCTCAAGTAGACGGTGATCCATAAGCCGCTTTAACCTCTTTTATTCTATTTAAAATTTGCTCTGCATCGTTTGATTCAAACTGGGCAGATACAGGCAGATACCACCAATTATCTTGCGCATAATGGCTGCACTTGACGGCATCTTTCTCGGTCATAACCACATTGGTCCCTTGTTGAGCCAATGCTTCTAATTCTTGTTGATCAAAGTCTTGATGGTCAGCAAAACCTTTTGTGACTTTAACATCTGCGTTCATCGAGTTTAGTGTATGAAAAAACCGCGGAGGATGCCCAATGCCCGCAAATGCGACGAGATCTTTCAACTCCGAGACATCCACATGTTGCTTAGTCTTAAGATTAATAGCTTTAGAGGGTGCTAAAGCCATTGCGATTTCGCCCGTATGCGCTTGACCGCCATTGGTGATGATAAAGTCGACTTCTTTAAGTCGCTCAATACCTTCACGTAAAGGACCTAATGGAATCAGGCTTTCATTCCCAAACCGGCGATTCCCATCCACAATCACTAACTCAATATCACGGCCTAACGCATAATGTTGTAATCCATCATCCGTAATTATGATATCCACATCCAAATCTAGCAGTGCTTTCACTGCATTTGAACGCACAGGATCTACCGCAACAGGTGCTCCTGTACGGCGATGAATCAACTTAGGTTCATCGCCACAATGCTTCGCTGGCGTATCTTCTTTTAGCACTAACGGATAGGCAGGAGCCTTTGCCCCATAACCACGAGAAACAACCCCCGGCTTAAAGCCCATTTGCTGTAGTTGCTCAACAAGCCACACAACAACTGGTGTTTTACCATTGCCACCAGCAGTGATATTGCCAACCACAACAACAGGTATTGGCGCATTATAAGCTTGCTTGCGGCCAGTTTGGTATTGCTTTCGCTTTGACTTGCTTATCGTTCCAAATAATAAACTCAGTGGCCACAAAAGCGGCCACAAGAGGTATTTTATTGGATGGTTTTCAAACCAGATTTTTTCAATCACCGCGCTTATTCACCAAACTGAATACGGTGCAATTGTGCATACGCACCATTTTTCTTAATAAGCTCAGCGTGGTTGCCACGTTCAATGATGGCACCATCATCAACCACAAGAATTTCATCGGCTTTCTCGATTGTGGATAAGCGGTGCGCTATTACAAGTACCGTTTTATCTTTTTGCAGCTCATCAAGTGCAGCTTGAATAGCTCGCTCGGATTCGGTATCCAAAGCCGAAGTTGCCTCATCAAGAATCAGCACTGGAGCATCACGCAATAGAGCTCGCGCAATCGCAACACGTTGGCGTTGACCACCAGACAAGCTAGCACCATTTTCACCAATCATGGTATCAAGTCCATCATCCATTTTGCTGATGAACTCCATCGCATGCGCGAGTGTTGCCGCTTTCTCGATATCACTGCGCTCATATTGGCCATCCGTTGCGTACGCAATATTGTTTGCTATCGTGTCATTAAACAAATGAACATTTTGCGATACTAGTGCAAATTGCTGGCGTAAATTCTTTAGCTCGTAATCACGAATATCATGCCCATCTAATGTGATAGATCCACTGTCAACATCATAGAAGCGGTTGAACAAGTTCGCGATGGTACTTTTACCTGAGCCAGAACGGCCAACTAGCGCCACCGTTTTTCCTCTTGGAATATCGAAGCTGACATTTTCCAATGCTGGTTTTTCTGCACCAGTGTAAGTAAAGCTTACGTTTTTAACTGAAACATCGCCATTTGCGCGTTCAACTGTCAACTTACCTTCGTTTTTCTCAGGCTCGAGGTCAATTAACGCGAAGAGCGTTTGGCTCGCGGCCATACCACGTTGGAACTGAGAAGTAACGTTAGTCAGCGCTTTAAGTGGGCGCATCAGACCAAACATTGCAGAGAAGACAACAGTAAATGTACCTGGAGTCAGTTGCTCTTTAATCGAATCAATACTTGCTAAATAAAGAACGGCAACAATTGCAAGTGATGCAATCATTTGGATGATAGGGTTAGCCGCCGCTTGAGCCGTCACCAACTTCATGCTTTGTTGACGCATTTGGTTGCTGACTTTTTCAAATCGTTTACGTTCGATGTCTTGGCCGCCATAGCTCAACACAACTTTATGGCCTTTCAGCATCTGCTCTGCTGATGCAGTTACGTTACCCATCATGGTCTGCATATTTTTGGATATTTTTCTAAAACGTTTAGAAACAACACCAATACCCCATGCTACAACGGGAGCAACAGCAAACAGCACTAGCGACAACTGCCAGCTGTTGTAAAACATCAAAACTAACAGACCAATGATACTTGCGCCTTCACGGACAATGCTCACCAACGCTTGGCTAGTTGCCGCTGACACTTGCTCTGAGTCGTAGGTTATACGCGACAATAAATTGCCCGTCTTTTCCTTATCAAAGTAAGACACTGGCATATGCATAAAGTGATTGAACACCATGCGACGGACTTGCATAACTACGTTGCCAGATACCCAGCTCAAACAGTAGGTGGAGACAAATCCACTTATGCCACGGATGAACATCATGGCAAAAATAATCAATGGAAGCGTGCGTAAAAAATCAGATTCAGCGTTCCCAAAACCTTCATCGAGTAGTGGTTTTAGCAGGGAAATCATATAGGTATCTGATATGGCATTAATAACTAATGCAATGACTGCAACGACAAGACCTGACTTATAAAGGCGAATAAATTGCCATAGACGCTTAAACGTCTGCCAAGTCGTTTCATCAGTATTTATCGACATAGAAGTGCTTTATTTTCTTACATTAAGACTCTCATTCTACTCCCTTACGCAGCATCTGCCTATACCAAGGCTCAAATGTATCGCTACGTTTGGTTTCTGAGCGCCAATTATCACGGTGAATAAGGAAGCTTACCTGACCACCCTCACCAGTATCAAGCCAAGTAATGCCAAGCTTTCGGTATGAAGCAACGACATTTTCCGCTGGCATTCCCCATCGATTGTTTTTTGCTAAAGAAGCAACCGCCACACTCGGGCTCACCGCCTCGATAAATCGAGGATTCGATGAACTTTTACTCCCGTGGTGAGGGACTAGCATCACATCGCTTTGTAACTTTCCGGGTTCTCTAAGCAAAATCCACTCGCTAATGGCCTCAATATCACCAGTAAAAAGCATACTAAAGTTAGAAATAGGGTCAGTAAGTCGTAATACACAGGAGTGCGGATTATACGCACGTTGAACAAGTGCAGGAGGCCAGAGCACTTCCATCTTTAATCCTTGCCATTTCCATTGGTCGCCTCTAGTGCAAGGTTCATATCCGATAAAGAATTGACTACTAAGTTTACGCTGTGGAGAAAAGGCATCTTCAATGAAAAAGCGGCCGCCTGCGTGATCATTATCGGAATGGCTTAGAATCAGTGTATCTATGCTTTCATAACCTCGTTGATGCAAAACCGGAGTGACGACCTGCTCTGCGATACTGCCACTTTGCCATGCTTTACCAGTGTCATACAGCAACACCTTGTCGTCTTTTTCTACAACCACTGCAAGGCCATGACCTACATCTAATACATCGATACGCCAATGCGGTTCATACTCCGCTGCAAACTTGATACTAATAACGATGCCGAGTAACAAATACCACGCGTACTGAGACATGAACCGTTGAAATATTAAGCAAACCACTATCACCATAACCAGCATTGTCATTTCCATGCTAATGGGTTGCCAAGAACCTACTGCGTACTGTATTGACGTGCTCAATGGCTGTAATGACCAGTCCACCAAATGCCACAGAGGCTTCGCTATCATTTCAAGAAACAAAGATGAGAACAGGGCTAGAAACATCAAAGGTACAACGATAAATCCGAACCAAGGAATAAATACCAAGTTGTAGGCTATTGAGGACAAACTAAAACCGGAGAAGAAATGGCCACTAACAGGTACGATTAAAGCGCTCAACATCAATTGAGTAAGCAATAACGCTTTTAATCGCGCTTTCCAACCTCCCCTTTGATGTCGAATCAAATTAATTGCGAACAATACCGCACAAACGGAGAGGTACGATAACCAAAAGCTCATACTGTAGGATGCAAAAGGTTGGACAAGCAGTTGTAGAGATACTGCAAGCAAAAGAACTCGCCAAGAAGTCCAGTGCACCAGAGTATACTTCAGGAGAACGTAAACAACGCATACCGACACTGCTCGCGTAGTAGGCAGAGAGAAATCCGCTAACCAAGCGTAGGCAACAGCGAAGATCAGCCCATATAAGCTAGGTAACAACTGGTATTGGGGTAATAGATAACGAACGGTACCGCCCACGACTAGCCCAAAAGTAAACGCCATACCAATATGTAAACCAGAAATGGAGACCAAATGCAGTAAACCACTGTCCCTGAGCGCTTGCCAATCTTCCTTAGACAACCAAGAACGGTCAGCAAAAACTAACGCACTTATTAACGAGAAATGATGAAGGGAAGACACATCATCAGCGACATCGGCAATAATGGATTGACGCAGAGATACATTAGAACGAACAATCCACTTAGCATCTTTGTTAACAACCGCTCGGGCGATAATATTTTTACCCATCGCGTGCTTTTCAGCATCAAAGCCAGCTTCGTTGCGTAGACCTGTAATCGGCTTTAACGAGATGGATGTCGTAAACTCACTGTTAACATCGAGTGGAAAAGGCGTAATAAGACGGATTTTAGGTTTAAGAAAAGGTAACAGAGTTTGAGAATTTACCGCTTCTATAGCGACAATACCTTCATAACCGTGACTTATTTGCGTAAAAGGGCTGTCAACTTTACCAATTATGGTAATATTCTCCCCTGCTTGAAAAAGGGCTTGTCTCTGAGACTCCAATACATTGCCGTGGACGATGACAACCATAAAGCCCGCAATTGCGCCTATGCTAATTAAGCCACGACGTAATTTGATTATTGAGCCAGTGGTTATTATTCCCAGCAGCAACCAACGCCAATCTGGTATTGTCGGCCACCAAGCTGACGAGATTACGCTCGCTACAAATAACGCCAAGGTCCAACTTTTTTCTGAGAGAGTCATGCTGTCCTATGCCTAGAAAGCTGATAAAACGCTTCATGCCAGATCATGAATTGATCAAACGCCAAAAAGCATTGAAGGTCTTCGGCAATGTGTTGTACAACCCAAACTTGTGGTGCTTAAACCGCCGCTCGGCATCAGGGGCTTTTGCTGTCGGGTTATTTATGGCTTTTGTTCCGCTGCCGAGCCAAATGATCATGGCCGCTGGTTTGGCCATTATGTTGGGTGTCAATCTGCCCCTCTCCGTCGCTTTGGTATGGATCAGCAATCCTATCACTATGCCTGTGCTATTTTACTTTGCGTACAAGCTAGGTGCTCTAGTGATGCGTCTTCCCCCGCAACCTTTTCACTTTGAACTATCGTGGGAATTCATCATGCAGCAAATGAGCACCATTGGACCTCCATTTCTATTGGGCTGCGCAATTTGTGGGGTTGTATCCGCGATTATTGGCTACTTCGGAATTCGAGGGCTTTGGCGCTACTCGGTGGTACGGAGCTGGCAAAAACGCAAAATAAGATAAGACCTTACTGCGTAAAAATCAGCATTTGAGCTATCAGTTGAGGGGCATCTAACAGTTAGAATGAAACGCGATGTTACTCAAGTCGGATAAATACAAAAAAGGACCGAATTCGGTCCTTTTTGTTTTTCGCATATTGTAAAATAATCAGCTATTTAGAACTCAGTACAGCCGCCGGATTCAACCTTGCGGCACGAGAAGCAGGATACCACGTCGCAAGTAAACTAAGCACTATCGCCGTCACTGACACCAATGCGACATCTGGCCAGTGTAGTTGTGATGGTAAGAAGTCAACAAAGTAAATATCACCCGATAAAAACTGATGACCGATTAAGCTCTCTAGCCCTTTAATTAACGGAGTCAGGTTTAACGCTACTAAGACACCGATAACACTGCCGACGAGACTACCAAATACACCAGAGAATACACCTTGCCAAACAAAGATCCGTTTGATTAGGCTATCTTTTGCTCCCATTGTTCGCAAAATTGCAATTTCCGCCGCTCGGTCTTTCACTGCCATCATCAACGTAGACACAATATTAAAACATGCCACGCCAATCACCAGTACCATCACCAAGTACATAATGGTGCGCACGAGCTGAATATCGCGATACAAAAAACCAAACTTTTGCTGCCAGCTTTTCAAATACACGTAAACATCAACCATGCTACCAACCTCGCGAACAATAGAAGGCGCATTGAGAACATCGTCCGTTTTTAGTGAGATGCCAGTGACCCCTTCCCCTAACCTCGCGTATTGCTGAGCATCCGCTAATGGTACTAACGCTAGAGAGTGGTCGATTTGGCCATTCAACGTTAAGAACCCTGACACTTTCACGCGCACACGCTTAGGAGCCTGCACTTTATTTGCGCCGCCTGTTTGCGGAATCATCAACGTAACGTAATCCCCCACGGCGACATTTAGCTCGTTTGCTACACCTCGGCCTAAGATCACTTGCTGCTGACCAGCATAAAAGTTTTGCCAAGCAGCTTGGTCAATAAAATTCGACAAGCTCGACACCGCTTGCTCGAAAGTAGGCTCTACACCACGAACTTCTATCGCTTTTAGCTTACTGCCTTTTTCTGCCAAACCCGTAAAACGAACATACGGTGCTGCCGCAACAACATGTTCATGTTTTAGAGCTTGATTCATCGTTTTGGTGTAGTCCTGAAGTGGTCCATTAACACCTTCTAACTCGCCGTGTGGGATCACAGACAACACACGCGATTGCAGCTCGCGCTCAAAGCCATTCATTGCAGACAAACCGATAATGATCACAGCAACGCCAACCGCAATACCAATAGTCGAAGAAAGCGATATGAAAGACACCATCTTGTTGCGCTTTTTCGCTCGACTGAAGCGACCACCAATCATCAAAGCTAAAGAGGTAAACAAAACTAGCCCTCCGCAGATGCTGTATCAGTCACAAAACGATCTACGAGCAAACCATCTTGCATGTGCATTTGACGATCCATTTTTGCTGCCAGCTCTTTGTCATGCGTGACAACCAAAAATGCAATGTTTGACTCTTTATTGAGCTCGCGCATCAAATCATAGATAGACAGTGCCGTATTGTGATCTAAGTTCCCCGTAGGTTCATCAGCCAAGACCAGATCAGGTTTATTCACCAATGCACGCGCAATCGCAACACGCTGACGCTCACCGCCCGATAACTCGGAGGGTCTATGTTGCATCCGATGACTCAAACCAACTTTATCTAACAGCGCTTTAGCCGCCTGTTTTGCATCCGCTACTTTAGCACCGCCAATCATCAGTGGCATCGCCACATTTTCAAGCGCAGTAAAGTCAGCCAACAAGTGATGAAACTGGTATACAAAACCAAGGTGCTTGTTGCGTAATGCCGCCTGTTTGTTCGAGCTCAAAGCTGATAGGTTTTGCCCTAGAAAATCAACTTCACCATGAGTTGCGTCATCTAACGCACCTAAAATATGCAATAAGGTACTTTTTCCCGAACCAGAAGAGCCAACAATAGAAACCAACTCCCCTTTGTCGATATCGAAACTTACGCCTTTCAACACTTCCGTATCTAACGAACCCTCTCGGTAGACTTTACGAATATCACGACATTCTAATAGCTTATTCATAGCGAAGTGCCTCAGCAGGTTTAACAGAAGATGCTCGATAAGAAGGATAAAGCGTAGCAGCAAGGCTAAGAGCAATCGCCAATACCACCACTAAAAGAATTTGCAGTGAATCAATCAAGATGGGTAGATGACCACCAAAGCTGAATAGCGCCACACCAGCAGATTCAAGAATCGCATTTAGATTAAGTGACAAGATCACGCCCGCAGCGCCACCAACAATCGCGCCAATTACACCACTGCTTGCACCTTGCACCATGAAAATGGTCATCACTTGAGATTGAGTCATGCCTTGAGTTTTCAATATTGCAACTTCTGATTGCTTCTCCATTACCACCATGATTAAAGCGGAGATAATATTGAATGCAGCGACACCCACAATTAGACCTAGCATAAGTCCCATCATGTTCTTTTCCATTTTCACCGCTTGGAAAAGCTCACCACGCTGTTCGCGCCAATCACTCCATTCCCATCCATCAGGCATGGGTTGGTCAGCAAAATCCGTTACCATAAATGGGTCAGAGAAAAAGACACGCCAACCAGAAACCGTGTCTTTAGGGAAACGCATCAGCTTAGATGCATCCGTCATGTTCACAATCATTAATTGACCATCAACGTCCGATCCCGTATTGAAAATGCCTGAGACAGTAAAGTTTCGCTGGCTAGGAATACGGCCAAGTGGGGTAAACTGCGTTGCGTTGGTCACCATCAAGCGCACTTTATCCCCGATTGAGACCTTTAGTGAACGCGCCAAACTGTGACCCAAAAATACATTGTAGTCACCTGCTTGAAGTGACGATAATCGTCCGGCAATCAAATGGTTGCTAATCGGATCGCCTTTCTTAGGTTCAATACCGATGAGGTAACCAGCCGTCAGCTGTGCAGAACTCTGAATAACAGCCTCTCCTCTAACGATAGGCTCCGGCTGAGATTCACTCGACATCGCTTGAACAAATGGAGGGGCAGACTCGGTCATAGGCGTTTTTCCATCGTGTTGCGAAACCACGGCATGAGGTAGCACACCTAAAATGCGTTCTTTTAACTGCGATTCAAACCCGTTCATCACAGAAAGAACCGTCACCAACGCCATTACACCGATCGTAATACCCGCCGTCGACATATAAGAAACAAATCGGCTGAACCTATCTCCAGAGCGTCCCCGAAGATACCTTAAGCCAATAAACAATGAGATAGGATGATACATATAAGACAAACCAACTGGTTGTTTTGATATAAAGCTTTAGCGGATTATCTTACCTTACTCTTCTCATTAAGAAGACAAGAGAATCGCTAAATTTGTCAACGACATGCAATAAGTCTGTATTTAGGGCAAAAAGTTCAAGGACAAATCGGCTAAACTTGATAACTTCATTCAGTTAGCGATAATCAGTGCCCTATTTCTCTTTGTTTGTTGAGTGAGCAAGGAGCGCTCACTGGCAAAAGGATCGACTATATGACAGAGCAAGAATACTTTACCGTCCATCATAACCTCACCATCAACGTCGAAACGTTGAGTGCGGACTTTGCTTTGCCAGATGAAGAAACATTTGCCTCCGAAATTCCAGCACCATTTATTGTCGCCAGTGAATTTAGTCACTTAGATATGTTGGCAGACAACGCGCGTCTAGAGCTGAAAAACAAAGAGTTAAAGCATGTGATCAACTTGCTTGATACGCAAAACGCGAAACTTAACCTCTTGTTGAGCTTTATGCTTTCACAACAAGATGACGCCTCCATTCGATATCAAACGACGCAGTTTGGTGCTAGTCAACTCAGTTTCCGCTCAGATACAGCGTTAACTACTCAACAACTCGTTCGTGTTAAACTGTTCCTCGATCACCCTGCTGCGGCGATTTACTGTTACGCTCAAGTAGAAGAATGTGATGCTTCAGAGCAAGATTTCATTATCACGCTTAGATACAAGATGCTCCGAGAATCTGATCAAGATTTACTGATAAAGGCGGCACTGTATCAACAACAAAAACTTTTACGTCAGCGCTCGATGGAGCGAGATAAAAAATAATTCCTATGACAAAAGCAACGATTCTTTCCGTCACAAACCCTTCAGAGCGTGGCGACAAAAAACAGCTAGGTAATTTGCCGGGCGCAGCTCTACCTCTAGCCATTGCAGAGCTGGCCAAGCAGCATTCGAGTCACTCGCTACTCGTTGTGCCTGACCCGCAAATCGCTTTAAAGCTTCAGGCAGAGATTGAGCAATTCACCGACCAAACGGTAAGCCTGTTCCCCGACTGGGAAACGCTGCCTTACGATAACTTTTCTCCGCATCAAGAAATCATCTCTGAACGTATCGCACGCCTATACCAACTGCCAAGTCAACGTGATGGCATAACCATCGTCCCGGTCAGTACAGTATTGCAACGCCAATCGCCACGTGATTTTCTGTTGCAACACACTTTAATGGTGAAAACTGGTGATCGGCTCTCGCTAGAGAAGTTACGTGTACAACTTGAAAATTCAGGCTACCGCCATGTAGATCAAGTATTTGGACCAGGTGAATATGCAAGTCGTGGGTCTATTCTGGATCTCTTTCCTATGGGCAGCAATGACCCGTACCGCATCGACTTCTTTGATGATGAAATAGATACCATTCGCACGTTTGATCCAGAGAACCAACGCTCTATCGACGATATTCAGCAAATCCAATTGCTGCCTGCACATGAGTTCCCAACCACTAAAGAAGCGATTGAAGATTTCCGTACACGTTGGCGCACCCAGTTCGACGCACGCCGCGAGCCTGAATCAATCTACATGCAAGTGACCAAAGGCACGTGGCCCGCTGGTATTGAGTATTGGCAGCCGCTGTTTTTTGACCATACCGAGACTTTATTTGAATATTTGCCAGAAGACTCTCAAGTCATCACATATGGTGATATCGAATCTGCGGTCGATACTTTCTTAACCGATGTCGAATATCGATACGACCAGAAAAAAGTTGATCCGTTGCGTCCTCTTTTGACTCCTGAACAGCTTTGGTTGAAAAAAGACGAACTTTTCAGTCAACTAAAACAGCTCCCTATCGCTCAATTGAGCCTAGATAAAGTGGTTAAGCGTGCCGGTCGTCAAAACCTACCCGTACAATCGTTAGCCGAGCTTGGCGTTCAGCAACAAAATAAAGAGCCGCTCTCGCGCCTTCGTCAGTTTAGTGAGCAATTCAGCGGAAAAATCGTTTTCTCGGTAGAGTCAGAAGGTCGTCGTGAAGCACTAACGGAGCTGTTGCAAGGCATCAAAGTTCGGCCAGTCGTACATGGCTCACTTTACCAAGCTCTAGACTCGGGTGATCGATTCAGCTTGATCTTAGGCGCAGCAGAGCATGGTTTCATTCACGAAGAGCTGAACTTCGCTCTGATCTGCGAAAGTGATCTACTCGGTGACCGTGTTATCCAGCGACGCCGCAAAGATAAAAAAGCTGTCAACAGTGACACCGTTATTCGCCATCTTGCGGAACTAAAACCCGGTCAACCTGTGGTTCATATTGATCACGGTATTGGCCGCTACATCGGTTTACAAACACTTGAAGCCGGTGGTATGAAAACGGAATACGTCACTCTTGAGTATCAAAACGATGCCAAGCTCTACGTGCCAGTTTCATCACTGAATCTTATCAGCCGTTATTCTGGCGGCGCTGAAGAGAGTGCGCCACTGCATAAATTAGGTGGTGAAGCGTGGGCAAAAGCACGTCGTAAAGCGGCAGAAAAAGTGCGTGATGTCGCGGCAGAATTGCTGGATGTGTATGCTAAACGAGAATTAAAACCTGGCTTCAAATTTGAGCTAGATCGTGGGCAATACGCAACATTTAAAGCAACATTCCCGTTTGAAGAAACAGATGACCAAGCGATGGCCATCAATGCCGTCTTGTCAGACATGTGCCAGGCAAAAGCGATGGATCGCTTAGTGTGTGGTGACGTGGGCTTTGGTAAAACGGAAGTCGCTATGCGCGCAGCATTTGTCGCAACGGATAACAGTAAACAGGTCGCCGTACTCGTACCAACAACCTTGCTTGCTCAGCAGCATTTCGAAAACTTCCGTGACCGTTTTGCCAACTTACCAATCCGAGTTGAAGTACTGTCTCGTTTTAAATCTGCCAAAGAACAAAAAGTCATTCTGCAAGACGTTGCCGATGGTAAAGTCGATATTGTCGTTGGTACGCATAAGCTGCTTTCGAGCGACATTAAATTCAAAGATTTAGGTTTGTTGATCGTTGATGAGGAACACCGCTTTGGGGTTCGTCAAAAAGAAAAAGTCAAAGCAATGCGTGCGGATGTGGACATTCTTACCCTCACCGCAACACCAATTCCACGCACACTGAATATGGCAATGAGTGGCATGCGAGACCTGTCGATCATCGCGACACCTCCTGCACGTCGTTTAGCCATTAAAACCTTTGTTCGACAAAAAGAAGAGCCAGTGGTCCGTGAAGCGGTACTGCGTGAAATTATGCGTGGTGGTCAGGTTTACTTCCTGCACAATCAGGTTGAAACCATTGAAAAAACGGCAGAAGACTTACAGAAACTCATCCCAGAGGCACGCATTACCGTGGCTCATGGTCAAATGCGCGAGCGCGAACTTGAGCGAATCATGAATGACTTCTACCATCAGCGCTTTAATGTGTTGGTGTGTACAACCATCATCGAAACCGGTATCGACGTACCAACGGCGAATACCATAATCATGGATCGTGCGGACAATCTTGGCTTGGCGCAGTTGCATCAATTACGTGGCCGTGTTGGACGTTCGCACCATCAAGCCTATGCTTACTTATTAACGCCACATCCAAAAGCCATGACCAAAGATGCCATCAAGCGTCTTGATGCGATTGCTTCACTGGAAGACTTAGGTGCTGGCTTTACGTTAGCAACCCACGATTTAGAAATCCGTGGTGCTGGTGAGCTGCTTGGTGATGAGCAAAGTGGGCAAATTCAATCCGTTGGTTTTACACTTTATATGGAAATGCTGGAACAAGCAGTGCAAGCATTAAAAGAAGGCAAGGAGCCATCTTTGGATGAGCTGCTTCGTGAGCAAACTGAAGTGGAAATGCGAATCCCAGCGCTCTTACCAGATGATTACATTCCGGATGTAAACACACGACTGTCGATGTACAAACGCATTGCGAGTGTCACAAGCAGTGATGAACTATCAGAGCTAAAAGTGGAACTGATTGATCGCTTTGGTCTGCTTCCAGACGCAACAAAGAACTTACTTGCCGTCTCAGAATTGAAAATTTCGGCTGGTAGTTTAAAAGCGAAAAAGATAGAAGCCCATGATAAAGGTGGATTTATCGAGTTTTACCCTGATGCTGACATAAATCCAGCGTATTTAGTTAAACTGCTGCAATCACAGCCGCAAAAATTTGCAATGGAAGGTCCAACTAAGTTCAAGTTTAGCGTACCATTGGTGGACCGACGTAAACGCATTCAGTTTGTTCAAGACTTACTGAATGATTTTAAACAGAATTTATTACCAACGAGCTAATAGTCGAATGAGAATACTGATCCCGTTATTGCTTCTATGTGTCTCAATGCCCTCTTGGGCACAGCGCCAATTTGATATTGAAGTGATCATTTTCAAGCGAGCAGTCGACGCTGAAAGCACAACAGAATCTTGGCCGAATCAACTGCCAAAAATCGATATGGAAAATGTCGGTAGCCTAGAGAGTGAATCCTACCGCCGCTCTAAAGGCGTGACGCTTTTGCCAAGTTCTTCTTTCCGTCTCAACGCGCAAGAAGCGGCACTAAATAATCATGCCGGCTTTAAAGTGCTTAAACACGTAGCCTGGCGTCAAGGTGACCGAGGTAAATCTAGCGCCCCAATTTTCCGCATCGTTGGCGGGCGAGATTTCTCTGATTCTTATCAAGCAGATGGCCGCCCAATCAATGGCAATCAAACATTTTCCAGCGACGGTTACAGTGAAGAGACGGTCAATGGTCCTTTATATGAACTAGATGGTCGATTCCAAATATACGTACAGCATTACCTCTTCGCCGAAACAACACTAGATCTGCGCGAACCAAGTGTTAGAGAGGTGCGTTTTGAACCAATCTCAACAGAGCAATTGGCGGATGACTTAGGTGAAGTAGATGGTAACGTCCAAGTCGGTAACTTGGCAGAAATATCGCCGACAGTAACCGAAGAGAAATTCCTGAAGAGTTATCGAATGGATCAAAAGCGTCGTATGCGTAGCAGCGAGACTCATTACCTAGATAACCCGTTGATGGGTATGATCATTCAAGTTCGTCGGGTTCGATAAGCACGAGCAGTTCGACAAAGCGCAGCAAAGCTGCGCTTTGTTTTTATCTGCTATACCTCAGTTATTCCTAACCAACGCAGAGCAAGGAAAATAGCTGCGTTCAAGTATAAATAGACAACTTTCAATTTACTTACACTCAACATGGAAGTCGTATTAGTTCATGAGTCCAGACTTTGAAATCATTGCGCCCCGCTTAGCGCTCAAGCTCATCCCTGCTGAAGAAGCACATTCACTACAACGATTACTTGCAGAATCCCCTTCGCTGCACCAATGGCTTGACTGGTGTGATAAAAACGTCACATTGAAAACCGCGCAGGACTTTCTGTTGGCAACCCGTCTTAACTGGGTCAAAACTGAGGCTTTTGGTTTCGGTATCTATGAGCGGCAAAGTAACACTTTGGTTGGAATGGCAGCGGTTAATGAGTTATATCATACGTTTAATATGGCGAGTATTGGTTACTGGGTTGCCGACCGCTATCAACGGCAAGGCTATGCCCAAGAAGCCGTTAAAGCCTTAGCAGAATTCTGCTTCGCAAAGCTAAGTTTAACTCGACTAGAGATTGTTTGTGACCCCGACAACGAAGCTAGCCAAGCCTTAATTGAGTCCGTCGGTGCGCAAAAAGAAGCCATCGCCAGAAACCGGTTTATTTTTCAGGGTAAGCCTAAAGATGGCGTTGTGTTCTCACTTTTACCGACAGATCTAACATAAACAAAAAGCCACCGACTTGCGGTGGCTTCTGCATTTTTTAAGATACAACACATCCACATAGAGTGGATTTAAAACCTTAGTGCAGCTTAAGGTTTGGACGCAGCACGCGATTAATGCGACCGACGAGCATCATCAGACCGGTTTTGAATACACCGTGCAACGCCATTAGGTGCATGCGATACAACGAGATGTAAACGACACGAGCAATACGGCCTTCTACCATCATCGACCCTTTAGTTAGGTTCCCCATCAGACTACCAACGGTTGAGAAGCGACTTAGAGACACTAATGAACCGTGATCTTTATATACATAGTCTTTCAACTCGCGCCCGTTGATCTTCGCGACGATGTTACTAAATGCCTGGCTTGCCATTTGGTGTGCAGCTTGAGCGCGTGGCGGCACGAACGAACCGTCAGACTGGGTGCATTGTGCTAAGTCACCAATAACAAAGATGTCATCATCTCGTGTTGTCTGTAGTGTGTTTTTCACTACAAGCTGATTGATACGGTTCGTTTCTAAGCCAGCGATATCTTTAATAAAGTCTGGAGCTTTGATACCCGCAGCCCAAACCATGATTTGAGCTGGGATCTTCTCACCATCTTTTGTAGTAAGGCCATCTTTTTCAGCTTTAGTCACCATAGTGGCGGTGCGCACGTTTACGCCCAACTTCACCAACTCTTGATGAGCAGCAGAAGAAATACGTGGAGGTAACGCTGGTAAAATACGCTCACCTGCTTCAATCAGATTGACGTTCAACTTGCTAGAATCAAGATCACCGAAGCCATAAGTGCGCAGCTCTTTAACAGCATTATGTAACTCAGCTGATAGTTCAACGCCAGTTGCACCAGCACCAACAATCGCAATATCGACCGTACCGTTACCGTTTTTCGCGTGCAGCTTTAGGAACTCGTTGTTCATTTCTGTACGGAAACGGTGTGCTTGCTCAGGGCTGTCTAGGAAAATACAGTTTTCACGAACGCCAGGCGTGTTGAAGTCGTTTGATGTCGAGCCAATCGCCATCACTAGAATGTCGTATTCTAGCTCACGGCTTGGCATAAGAAGTTCACCGTGTTCGTCTTTAAGCTCACTTAAGATGATCACTTTACGTTCACGGTCGATGTCTTGAAGGCTACCCATTTGGAAGTCGAAGCTGTGGTTTTTTGCATGAGCTCGATAGCTCAGTGCATCTACTCCTTCGTCCAAAGAACCTGTAGCAACCTCATGCAATAATGGCTTCCACAAGTGGCTCGCTTTTCGATCGACTAGCGTAATTTGCGCACGGTTTTTGCGACCTAGAGTTCGACCAAGCTTAGTTGCCAACTCAAGACCACCTGCACCGCCGCCTACAACGATAATGCGTGTCACAATGATTTTCCTCTACAAAAATGAATATATGGGGTTCAGCTCGATGCATGACTCACAAACATTTGTGGCATCCATCCAACCGATGAATTCTTGGTTCTTAGAGGTGTCTCAATTACTTGGATTAAAAAACTGCCACTCACCTTGATTCTTTATCTATCAATGACTTGTCAGGGTTTGGCATGTTTATCTGGTACGCATACGACGCCAGAATTTTTTGGGCAAGTTTATTACTCGCTCTCAATTTTTTTTGATATTTATCAAATTATTTTAGTCCGGTTCATTATATAGAGACCAACTTTGAAGGCAACCAAAATCCGTGTAACGAGTACGGATTGACTACTTTTCGACTACTCTACAACAAGGTGTTCGTGCTACATAGGAGGGAAGTAAGAAAACGGTAAGGAGAACACAATATTCAAAGCGTTAAACCAAGAAAATGTGCCTTTCAAAGAGACAGTGGCTCGGCATACTCAAGAGAAGGAATCGCAGCAAAGCAGCCGATAAAAACGCCGCTTTACTGTCTACACTCAACATTAATAAGTATTTTTAAATGCCTTTATCGCTTGTAAATGATGAGAGATTTTTTTGAACTTATGAGACTGAGTTTCATCCCAAATGATTTGATAGTGTTTTTCTAGCTCAGCTGCCGTTTTCGAATTGTCATGCACTTCATCATCTTTAGAGAGAATCACTAAGCAGTGAGCTTGATTTTTCGCTCGGAACTGATCAACACATTTTGTTGCGATATCTTCGTACTCTTCTGGACGATCGATTCGACCAGCCATCGTTTTTTCTGGGTGCAAGTTCGGGTTGAACATCACTTGCTTGATACCGCATAGAAAACCAATTCGCTCAGACCAGTAACCACCTAAACCAACCCCGCAGATTAACGGGTTTGGGTCATCAGATTGATCGATAACTTTAGACACTTCTTTTAACAAGTGTTGCATGTCGTGCTTTGGGTGAAGGGTGCTGTAATTGATAAAACGAACGTCGTCGTCGATAAATTGCAGTTGAAGAACTTTTTCGTGGTTACCCGGGCTTGTACTGTCAAAGCCGTGTAAGTAAATAATCATGTGTACCTCTCCCTGTGTGTATCTGGTACTTTTATTAAAACTACCACTATTTCCTTACTGTTAAAGGGGAAAATATCACGAGTTCTCAAAACAGTGATCTTCCATACACAATGAGCCTTTCAACTCATACGCACTGTTTAAGTATTGTTCATCTCCCCACAATTTATAGGCAAGTAGATACCAGAGCATCGCCATCACCAAGGTTCTTGGTTGCCAAGCTTTTACACCTCTCAGCCAAAGAGACACATCTTCGACACCTCGAATTTGGCAATACTGCTTTACCGCTTCTTCCACAGGCGAATTCGCGACCTGAATAGTTAAGGTCAAATCAAGCCTAGGGTCAGCAATCCCGGCATACTCCCAATCAATGACTTTCACCCCATTCTCTCCTCGCACTAGGTTGTAACACCCCAGATCGAAGTGACATAGGGCCAGCGGAACAGGTGCAACGTTCGGTTCCGTGCGCCACTTCATGTACAAAGCCTCAAACTCCGTCCCCACATACTGACCACCAAGCTCAAGCCAATAATGATCGATGCGAGAAATATATGAAAATGGAACCAAAGGAATTGCGCTTATCGGATATTGATGAATCTTCGCCGCAATGGATAATAAATTGCTTAGTGCTAAGCCTGACTCCGTCAGAGCCTCTCCTTCTATCCATTCCACCAGCAACCCTTGCTCATGAATAAAAACTGGCTTGGGGCCAATTTCCAATGAAGAGACTGCATTCAGCACTTGATATTCACTGTGACGAGAAATTGAAAAAGCCTTGCAGACATGACTGGTCGGTCGCCAGATGTATGCAAGGCCTTGAGAAGATTCCAACCGCCAACAACGGTTGGTGAGCCCCCCGGTAACAGTTTGTACTTTTACCGGAGGCTCCGTAAAGAAGCCATCGAGAGCGTTAAGACTCGGATCTAACTGTTTTGCTTGTTGCCAAGAAAACCATGCCATTGATGACTTCTCCACCCTGTTCGATTAAAGACCGAATAGGCTCTTAGATTGCGCTTTACGAATTTCAGTTTCATCCGCCCACTCAATCAAACCTGTTTCTAGGTCCATTAGGCGCATGGTCATCTTGTAGTATACATCTTTATCGCTACCTGCATTTTTCACAATGCTAGATAGGTTGCCGTAAAGCATGTATTGAGCACCAACCATTTTACCAAATTGGATCGCTGTGCTTTGGTTAACAAGCTCATCCGTATTTTGGAAGTTAAGTTGTTCACGCACAGACTCAACACGATCCATATCAACAAAACGGAACTTACCTGAGTTCAACATCTTAGTAGAGATCGTGTCAGTAATGGATTCAGTGTCAATATGTTCACTGGTTTTGTTCTTAATTCGCTCAACAAAAACGATAGGACGTTGGTCACGAGTAATTGCTGCTACAGAGCCCGACATCATCATGCTATCCACCATTTCAGCCGCGATTTTTTGTAAATCTGTTGAGCCAAAATCGATAGTCGTGGTTTCTGTTGCTTGCGCATCGCCGTAAGAGACTTTGTTAGAACAGCCACCTAAAATGACGGCAAGACCTAAAAGAGCAATAATACTTTTTTTCATGAGAGTTCCTTAGTTTTTCAATACCAGCGCATCGTTAGCGCGGCAGCTTCGGCAGAGCCGTTAAGATTAATCGTCTTGTGCTTCTCTAATTTGCACACGGAATTTTGTGCCATTTGGATTCACAGTAACTTCAGATAACGTGACTTGCTCAAATCCGCGCACAATCATTTTTCGCCACGGACCAGGTTTGGTATTCACTTCTAAACCATTGTTGTCATACCAATAAAATCGGTAAAGAATGTGCTGATCACCTTTGTAATTGCTACTCAGCAGCACGACTCCTCGTGGGCGATCATCAACGTAAGTGGTGGTGATGTTGTCAACTAATAAGCGACTACCTAAAACGTTATCATTAAAAAATACTTTTTGCGTTTGGCCATCAATTCGAATACCAGCCGTGTTTTCGGCGCATCCAACTAAACCAATAGCCATTGCTAAACAAACAAGCCATGCTTTCATTACAGTCTCCCTAGCTGTTTATGCCACACGGTTGAGTGTGCTCCCTGACGAGATACCCATACCAATGTAGTCTGCTGTGCAGGCACTTCAAACTGATAGGTTTGATCACCCAAGTTTAAACTTTGTGTTCCCGGTTTCACGATTTTTGAAGCCGTTTTCACTTGCGCTGGCAATGTTTGCCAACTTCTTGTATCTGGCTGTTCGGTCAATGTGTTCCATACATTGAAAAGTATGTTGCCTACATCATCGCCTTTTTTCGCCGCCTCTTTTCGGATTCGATCTTTTGCCCAAACACGAAGAGCTTGACGGATCACTATTGTAGTAAGACGTTCATTAAGATCGTTTTGCGCCATCGCATTAACATCAGTCAGCGTACTGGAAGGCAATATCTGACCATTTAAAACAACATCGCTAAAACGTTGAGCACCTCGGTTCTGATAATAAGGAAGCGCCAACGAATAAATCGCGCCATTATCGCGACTGTCGTAAATTGGTAAATCAATACGCCACCCTTTCATCGCCTCAACAACACCCTGCTCATCAATAACGATGACTCGCCCTTGTGACTGAGTTAATCCAGAAGGTGCTTTACCATACCGCTTCTCTAGCATGCGCAAGTCTTCACGCATGCCCAGCTTCTTAGCAGCGTATAAGGTGCTTTCCACAACTTGCTTGTTGTCTGGCATTACAGCGAGTGCTCGTCGGTAATCAACATAAGCACTGTTTAAGTCTCGCGACGCTTCATATAACAAGCCAGAAAGATAGAACAGATAACCATTTTGTACCGCGCTTAGTTTTTTACCAGCATCAGGGTAGTTCGCTAACACACTGCCTAAATTGGCAGACATGCCTTGCTTGTTAAGGTCTTTCTCTGCTGCTTTTAGCTCTTTTTCACGCGCCTTTCTTGCTGCTTCCTGAACTTGATTAGCTCGACGCACTTCAACTAGTGCCCCTTCTAAATCGTTTTTCTGTAAGTAATTTAGTCCTAGATACAGGTGCAAAAAGCCAAGTTCGTAATCGGCGGGATGATAGTCTTGGAGATTGTCGTTCACTGCGAGAGAGCCGACGCTCGTTGCCGTGTCTGACACAGATATCGTCGCACGATCTTGTTGAACACGTACAGCACGATCGCTGCTTTCTAGCGCATTTAAACTTGTTAGGTAATCTTCAGCAAGAAAAGAGATACGACCTTTTTCAAAATTGCCAAGTATCTCGCCACCCACTTCACTTGATTGAAGTTGTTTTGCTTTGGCATATTCCCCTGCAACAACGGCTTGATAAACTTCTTGATTCTGGTTGCTGTAATGGCTAAACAGATTGCCCGCAGATAAATTCGCGCAGCCAGAGGCCATTAAAGCCCAGCTCATCAGCCCTAACAGCTTTACACCTAGTTTCACATTTATCTCCACAAATGTGTCATTCGACAGGAAAAAGAAGTGGGTGAATCACCACCCACTTTTAAAAGCTTAGCTCAATACCATTGGACCTAGAGGGCGGCCGCCTAGTAGGTGCATGTGAATATGGTAAACCTCTTGGCCACCATGTGGATTACAATTAACGATCAGGCGATAGCCGTCTTCAGCAATACCTTCTTCTTTCGCTAACTTTCTAGCAACAGTGAACAAACGCCCCATCATTGCTTCATCTTCAGCTTCTACATCATTCGTTGTTGGGATCAGTTTATTCGGAATAATGAGAATATGGCTTGGTGTGCGAGGGTTAATGTCGCGAAACGCAGTCACCAAATCATCTTGATAAAGGATATCGGCAGGGATTTCCTTGCGAATAATTTTACTAAAGATCGTTTCTTCCGCCATGAGGACTCCATTTTATAAACGTAATTAGACCCCAATTAGTATGCGCCAACCAAAAGCGGAGCTCAATAAAAACAGTGTTCACTTAACATTATTAATCAAATGCTAATTAACGAAGCTTTTTTGTCGTGTGCGTCATAAAATGCGCGTCACAAACTGAATACAATCCAATGAATTTTGTTACTTTTTTAAGACAATTATTATTTTTATACCCAAGTAAACTCAAAAATGCTTGGGTAGCTTGTCTATTTTTGGGAGAGGAAGCTCACTTATGCGAGGTTCAGTTATTAAAAGGATGTATGCCGGCTTTGCACTGATCATCATCCTATTTGCCGTCACAATTGCCATTATGATGGGAGGAATGAGTGCTATTCACGGAAAATTTGGCACGGTTTCTAAATCATCCCTACCGTTGGTATCGTTATCTAATCAAACCAGTGTTGAGCTGCTTTCTGCCGACAAATCATTTAAAGACTTCCTGACAACAGAGAATAAACAACGCATGGATGAAATGCGTCAGGAATTTGCTAGATCTCAACAGCGCTTCGAATCCACATTGGCTCAACTGAAAACCGCAAGCCAAATCTACCCTTCTCTTGCCGAACCGTTTTCAGAGTTAAAAACGTTAGAGCAGAGCTATTTTACAGAAGCTCTAGAGGCCATGGACAACTACGAAGCAATGTTCGCGGCTCAAGAAGAAGTGCAAAAATCCTCACGCCGCTTCCAAAAACTGAATACCGAACTTTCGGTTGGTCTTAAAGAATATGTGGCAGATCAAACCAGCATTTCTGTCAAAGTCATGGCAAAGAGCTACTTTATCAAGTTAAAAGATGCCGAAGTAATTACCTCTGATGCCCTCGCCAGTTCCAACCCTGAGTTTGTTACGCAAGCCGTAGCTAAAAACCGCAAAGCAGTAACGCACTTGAATTACGCATTCCGCGGGTTGGTGACTCAGCTTCCTGAGCTAGAAAAAGCATTTGGCGAATCTGTAGAGCAATTTACTCGTGACGTCGGTATGCGTGGCGGTGTGCTAGACCAACATAATAATTACCTCAATGCTCGCGCCGCTTTGTATAACAATATCGCCAACCTAGCAAATAAAGTGGATTCAACCATGGCGATTCTTGAGCAATTTACGACAACCGCAACAGATAAGCTCAATGAATCATTGGCAGATGCAGGTGACATATATTCGGCCGGTGTAACGAAAGCCATCATCATTGGCGTTATTGTCGTTTTACTCGCGACAGCGATTGGCTACCACATCGCACAAAGCGTTCGCGAGCCGTTGACTCGTATTCTAAAAGTGTTAGAAGGCCTGACTGAAGGTGATATGACACAGCGTATCGATATTCGCTATAACAACGAATTCAGCCGTGTGAGTGGACACATTAACTCACTCGCCGACAACCTTCACGAGATCTTGGTGAAACTCAACGAAGCGTCAGAAAACCTATCGTCAACCGCGACAACCAACGAACGCACCTCTTCGCAAGCACAAATTAAATTGAGCTCTCAACGCGAACAAACGGCAAACGTCGCTACCGCGATGACAGAAATGTCTCATTCAGTGCAGGAAGTCGCGCAAAGTGCGCAAGGCTCGCTAGAAATGGTGCAACGCGTCGAATCTGCCTCTGAAGAAGGCAGAAATGTTATGAGCAGTAACATCTCAACCATTAATCAACTAGAAACACGTTTGAACGAATCGGTCTCCGCAGTTTCTGAGCTACAAAAGATGAGTGGTCAAATTGGGTCTATCCTTGATGTGATCCGCAACATTGCGGAGCAAACCAACCTACTGGCATTGAACGCGGCAATTGAAGCGGCTCGCGCTGGTGAACAAGGTCGCGGCTTCGCGGTAGTGGCAGATGAAGTACGAGTACTCGCATCAAGAACGACTCAATCAACCACTGAAATTGAATCCATGATCAGTAATCTGCAATCTAGCTCACAATCGGCAAACCAAGTCATACAAAGCTGTATGAGCGATATGGAGATGTCGGTTGAGCAAGCGTCAAAAGCGAACAGCTCAATGGAAGAGATCCAGGCGCTAATCATTGAGATCAGCCAAATGAGTACGCACATTTCACAAGCAGCAGCAGAGCAAAGTGAAACATCAACAGACATTGCTCGCAGCATCGAAGATATCAACAGCATCGCCGATGAAAGTTTCCAAGCCATGTCGAGTATCGCACAAACCAGTGAATCACTGACCCACTTGGCTCATCAGCAAAATGAATTGGTCCACCGCTTTAAGTTATAAATACTTTATAATTAAGAGCATTAATTAGTGCAATCAACTGTATAAGGGCGACTTTTTGTTAAGTCGCCCTTGTTTTTTGTCGGCCATGTCTACATATGATTAATAAGGCCAGCTCATCCCCTTGCACAACTCTTTTCGAGCGGCCTCATAAAAAGGAAAATCTATGGCTGTTCATGTTGGTATTATCGACCAAGACCCAGTGAGATTGGTCACTCCTCTATTAGATAATCGTACGCTAAGCACACATATCGTCTTCATCGGAGACAAGAGCCAGTTAGATATATTTGACCGACTGAGTGCCGTTTTAGCTCAACGAGAAATTACTTCTGAATTTTTTGAAATTCCATCCGCTGTTAATACATCTCTGATCAAACAAGCAATTCAAAAACTGGCAAAAGACCTTCATGAACGCGGCGAAGATGTAAAATTGAACGCGAGCTGTGGTCTTCGTCATCGCTTGTTGTCGGTGTACGAAGTTTTCCGTACCTATCGCTGGCCAATTTTTGTGGTTGAGCCTAGTAGCGATAAGCTTTGTTGGTTATACCCTGATGGCAAAGAAGATACCCAAGTCGAAGATCACATTACGATTGCAGATTACCTCACTATCTTTGGTGCACGCGGCGAGTTTCACCACGTTGATTTACCACCTCTTCTTGATAAAAAATTGTATGAACTTGGTGAACGATGGGCCTCAAATGCGCTTGAGCTTGGGCCAGGTCTAGCAACACTTAACTACCTTGCAACCACATGCCGCAAAGAACAAAAGCTTGATGTCGAGCTCTCCGAAAAACAGCAGGGCTACCGTGAGCTCAACATGTTGCTTTCAGATTTAGTAGAAGCAGAAATCGCCACCTATGAGAATGGCGTTTTAACGTTTGCAGATGAAGATGCTCGACGCTTTTCAAACGGTGAGTGGTTAGAAACTTTGGTTCACAGCACCGTGAAGCAAATCCAAGACACCATGCCGACGATCCAAGATCGATCGTTAAATGTTCAGGTTTATCGTAAACTTGGTGAAAGTGAAGTACGCAATGAGTTAGATGTCGCAACAGTTGTAAACAACAAGCTGCACATCATCGAGTGCAAAACCAAAGGCATGAGAGATGACGGCGACGATACTTTATATAAGTTAGAATCGCTTCGCGATCTATTAGGTGGCTTACAAGCGCGCGCAATGTTGGTGAGCTTCCGTCCTCTTCGTCACAATGACATTACTCGTGCTGAAGACTTAGGGCTAGCCCTGATTGGCCCTGATGAGCTTAAAGATTTAAGAACGCACTTAACTGCTTGGTTTAAAGACGCGGGCGGTTCAGACGAGATATAGTGCCATTAAGAAAAGCTAAAATTCACAACGATAAAAAGCAGCATTAATGCTGCTTTTTTTAGGTTCATCGCGGATAAGCGGGAACTCAAAACAAAAACGGTAGTAAGTGATAGAGTTTTATCGCCAAACAAAACCTA
>NZ_JAWOVO010000024.1:0-70204 GCF_033339955.1 Vibrio sp. 1731
GTTACATGGAAGTTACTGAAGAACTTAATGAAAACAGGATGTTAAGTCTTCAGCAACAATTAAAGGGAACATAGCCTGTGTAATAGCTAAAACAGGCAAATCAGAGTTATGATTTTTGTTTGAAATTGAAGCAAACAGCTTTGCGCCTTTTTTCGCTTCCCAGTCAGGAAATTCGCTACCGTCATCTGCCTTAAAACGTAGTGTTGGTGGGATAAAGATTAGCTGCCCATCTTGCTCTTCCCATTTGCCATTGAACAACTGCTGCATCACACCTTTTTTGTACTCAGTAAGCTTGTCTTTCTTCTCGGTGAGTAGTGCAATCTTCTCATCGACCTTAGATAAGAAAGAGGCGATTTTTTGTTGTTCTACAATTGTTGGGAATATATTTTTCGTCGCCTGAAATAGATCTGACTTGATGTAAGGCTGATCACTACCAATCAGTTCTAGATCAAGTTGTTTCATAAATACGGGGGTACGAAGATATTGATACAAGAACTCTGTACCGAGTTTCGCAGTATCAAATTTTAGTTTACCTGCTCGCTGATAAAGCACAGACTCTTCTTTCAAGTAAAACCGACATGCTTTAAGCTGATTATTCGTAATAGGTCTATTCAAGCCCAAAACGATATCACCAAACCCAATCTTCAAATGCTTTGAACCATCAACTGCTACATATTTAGGGGACTCCTCAAGCTCGATTTTATCTGGCTGTATATGTAACCCTTGGATTAGCAAATATCCATTATCTGTATATTCTTGCTGCTTGTACGCATTTCCGGCAAGGATCTTAATCGGTGTTTTGTTTTGGCTCCAAAGTCCATCAAACTCACTAAACCTCAGTGTCGGCACGTTCATTTGCTCTGTCATAACATACCTTCCTTACTCTTTACCTGAAAGAAAGGGGGCCTTGATGCTTAGCTGAGAGCAGAAGTCAGCAATATCAGCGTCTATCGAATGCATTTTCGTTTCTAGATCCGCAAGGTCAGACGCCACTGCATCCAAATCGACAGGCTCTTCGTCTTCAAAGGTGTCCACATAGCGTGGAATATTAAGGTTGTAGTCGTTCTCTTCAATCTCAGTAAGCTTGGCAACGTGTGCAAACTTTTCGATGGATTCACGCTTGCTGTATGCTTCAATAATACGCTCAACGTCTTCATCACGAAGGTAGTTTTGCGCTTTGCCTTTTTCGAAGTGACTAGAAGCGTCGATGAACAACACATTATCATCGTTTTTACGGTTCTTCTTAAACACCAATATACAAGTCGGGATACCTGTACCGAAGAAGATACCCGCAGGTAAGCCAATAACGGCATCTAGGTAGTTCTTTTTCTCAATAAGGTGTTTACGGATGTGACCTTCTGCTGATCCACGGAATAGAATGCCGTGAGGAACAACGACCGCTAGCGTCCCCGTTTCATTCAACTGATGAATCATGTGCAGCACAAAAGCAAAGTCCGCTTTCGATTTAGGGGCAAGCTTTCCGTAATCAGCGAAGCGTTCACTGTTTAGATGAAGCTCGTTAGCACTCCAGTTCGCAGAAAACGGAGGGTTTGCTACTACCGCATCAAAACGTTGCTCTAGGTGCATTGGGTGCTCTAGAGTGTCATCGTTTTTGATGTTGAACTTATCGTAACGCACACCGTGCATCAGCATATTCATACGAGCAAGGTTATAAGTGCTCGGGTTTTGCTCTTGACCACAAAATTCTAAGTTATGGCTGCCAACTTCACGCGCAACACGCAGTAGCAATGAACCAGAACCACAGGTCGGGTCGTATACCGACTTTACATTGCCATCAATGCTCACAAGCTTGGCTAGAATTTTACTGACCTGTTGCGGCGTATAGAACTCACCCGCCTTTTTACCCGCACCAGAAGCAAACTGACCGATAAGGTATTCATAGGCATCACCCAGCAAGTCAATCTCGGTGTTTTCTAGGTGGAAGTCGATGTTATCTAAATGAACCAAAACCTGACTGATTAGCTTGTTGCGTGCGTCAGGGTTTTTACCCAGCTTGCTTGAGTTTAGGTCTAACTCTTCAAACAAACCATTGAAGTCATCGGCAGAGTCCGCCGCTGTGGTGGATTGCTCAATATCAGCAAGAGAGCGATCAAGCTCATCGATAATAAACTCTTGTTTCTTACCACGCCCTGCTAGGCTAGAGAAAAGCTGCTTAGGCGCAATAAAGTAACCAAGGTTCTCGACACACTCTTCACGTAGATCATTGAGCAGCTCTTTATCATCAGCAGCACCAACAAAGGTAATGCCATCTTCAGCAAGAAGCTCATCACAGTAGCGGTTTAACTTGTCAGATAGGTACTTGTAAAAGATAAGCCCAAGAATGTAGTCACGAAAATCGTCCGCAGACATGTTGCCACGCAGCGTGTTGGCAATGTTCCAAAGCTGGGTTTTTAATGCGCGTTGGTGTTGTTCAACCATGGTTTTGATAAGTCTCTAAAAATAGTGCGGCTATTCTAACAAAAAACACCGTGAAGTAAGCGTTATACCCCACGTATTGCGTATAAATTCTTGCTCGGAGAGTTACCAACTCTCGATTCACCGCTGCGAATGCAGCCAACAATCACCATACAACGCATTTTTAGCCCCATTTTCGCTATCAATCTACCGTTTTGCATGTTTACGCCTAGGTTACTCATTGAGTGGGTGAAAATGAGGGCTTTCTGATGTTTGTGCTTTTTGCCATTTCAAAACCCAAGTTGCTACCTACATCGGTTGATGTTCCATTTTCGATTTTAAGTTCAAAACAAGCATTTATTCTTGCATGCACTAACATGAAAGAAAGTATTTTATAATCAATAAGTTATATAAAATTAACTTTGACGTTTAAATTTAAATGAGTAATATAAATTTAAGCACGGGCACACATCGGCGATAGCCGATAACCAATCTCAAAAATACATCGCATGAGGTATAGGTAAGTTGTTGTCTTTAGGAAATAGAAAGAGATTAAGGATCGTAATAACCATTCGTCGTAGTGCAAATACAACTAGTATTCAGATGTTAGGGTTTAATTGTGATAGATCAGGTAATAGCCCCCCTTTCAGAACAACTCTCAAGCCTTATAAATAAAGGGCTGGAGCAGTTTTTTTTTGCAACAACTTTTGTGATATTTAGGCACTGAATTTGTGAGCAAAAAAACAGTAAAAACTCTGTAACCCTATGTGGATAAAGGCTTTGAGGGCAAATTGGATTTAAACACCCAATTTGTGACATTTAAGCACTGATTTTCTGAAAAAAGCTCTAACTAACTGACTTTTTCAATTTAAACACCGGAATTGTGAAAAATATGAGTTCACAACACTTCAATAACCAGCCTAGGAAAAAGAAAACTCGTATGAATAAAGATGGAATATTAGTAAAGGCTCACAAGTACGACCTTGGAGCAATCTGTCCGCCAAATAAATTTGGTGGACAACTGGTAAAGCTAAAGAACGAATTTGTGTTTGCAAAATATTCTCTAGAGGTTCAAGAACAACGCCTTTTGTTTAATGCTATGTCACACTTCGATATCAACCCTTTCCTTAAAAATAAGGATGTACAAGACGAGCTGCAAGGTGATGCTTCTGCAAGGTGGGATTTTAGTAAGGTCACACAAAGCCTTACCGACAGTTACTACTCGTTTATTGAAAAAAGGACGATTATCTTACCAGTTAGGGAAATATTAAGAACTACGGGTTCGAGAAACTACAAGGCATTAGACAAGGCCATAGAATCGCTTCAATCACACACTATGGTTGTCGATGAGATGACGTCGAAACGTATACGTGTAAAGAAAACGATTAATCCTATTGAGGTTGCGTCCAAAGTAGGTAAAGCCGACATTTTAATCACCTTTACGAAGGAGTTTATGCCATATTTGCTGGCACTTTCAGGCTATCAAGCAATTGATTTAAATCTCATAGCAGGCTTCTCATATAAGCACTCATCACGATACTACCATTGGTGTCTTTATGCATTAAATATGAAAGAGAAAGAATCACTGGTTAAATTCGATGTTTCTATTGATAGAATAAGAGAGCGTTTAGAGATTGGCACTAAAGAGCATCAAAGAAATTTTTTCAGTAGAGTGGTTAAAAAATCAGTTGATGAGATCAACGAAAAAACACCAATCTTTATTAAAGTTGACAAGATCATCAAAAAAGACAACAAAGGGAGAAATCTTCGCGGTAATCCAGTATCGAGGCTAACATTTAATGTGTATAGAGATAAAGCCGCAGCATTGGATGCGGCAAAACATATAGTTGAAACATGTGCCTCTCGATATAATTCGCAAATACATGATTCGAACTTTGATAAATTTGCGTGCGAGGACACTACTGAGGAATTAAAGAAAGAGCGAGATACAGCAGAAGCAGAGTTAAGGCGAATAGAGTTGTTGATAGCTACTCAGAATGAGTCGACAATGGTTGGTGCTAGTGCCCTCGGCGATGTTCCTAGTGAGAGTGTACTTTGAACTGATTAGCCAGAACTTGGGGCCCCTTTCGCTTAACACAATAATCCCCCCATATTCAAACGAACAGATGTTGCCGATGATGAAGCATTGGCAACGATGAAACAGATAAAGAAAACGGCTTGCTGCCATTCAGTTTAAATTCCCATCAAAGTTGTTATCCTTATAACAAAACACTTATGGAAAACATTCCTTTCTCTAGAAAACATAACCCTTTCTCATATGAAGCTCTTGATAATGAAGCTAAAGAAAAATACCACAATCTGAGAGTTGAGGATTTGGTGATTGAACACTGCATCGAAACAGGCTTCATTACATCAACCGACGTCACCACCAAGACAAGGAAGTTCTTAGTTCTCAAAGAGGCTATAGAAACGACTCTTAATGCATTCAAATTGGTTGATGACTTCGATGACACGAATATCACTATAGACAACCTTGACGCTTGTATCGAGTACAAAAAAAAGCTAAAACGGCGTGTTTTAAAGGTAGTATCGGATAAATTACTGGCTGGTTTACCTAACTTCCGACGATAGAAATTAATTAACTTATTATAACCCTATGCGTTGCATGGCGTTTTGACTCTAACGTTAGTGCAACGCATCAGATTGATGAAAAGATAAAATGCGCGATGTAGTATCCACAGAGCTGCTTTCAGTATTAGTACAAACTGAGCGATTGAAAGGACAGGGGTACATGATCATGTTTATCAGTGCGTTTGCCGCAACGTTGTCGTATTCGATATTTCCTTTTTTGAATGAATTTTGGTGGTCAAGCGTGATCATAGGCTTGCTTTCAGGTGTGGCTGCGTTCTGTATTTCTGCCCTGTTTTTCACTGTTTGGCTGGTTGAGTGGCGCACCGATAAAGCTTTGGCTCGCTTGCAGCCATCAACCAAAGACATTGAAAAGCTATTAAGCTCGGGGGTGATTTTCTCATCAGAGCAACGCCGTTCATTTGAACGCTATCTAAATACGCTTAATTGCTAGTGAGTTACCGCTCTAACGGTGGCATCAAGATGATGCGCTTTGAAAATGTATACATAAAACAAAACCCACATTTGTGTGGGTCTAAAAAGCGAGTTCCAGTTCTTACACATTTTGATCAAGAACTTTGATAGCAATACGCAACTCATCAGCGTTGGCATCCAGCTTTTTAGCCAAGCTCAACAAATTATTTCCATCGAGTTTAGTACACCAACCCAAGCATTCGTGCTTGGTCATTTTTTCCATCTCAAGCATTTTTTCTTCTGCGCTAGGCTGTGCCGACATTGTCAGCTAGAACCTCATAAATTGCATTTGCTACATAAATAATTTCTCATTTATTTACCTTGTGAACGTGGTTACCAATTTTTAATAGTTAGCATTCTTGGTGTTGAACCAGTTTATTCTTTTGCTTGCGGCTTTTGGCTGCTTTCTTCGCACCATCTTTTCGATTCTTGGCTTTCTCTTTTTCAAAACGTTGTTTGATGTTATCAAACTTATCCGTCACTGCTGCCATCGAATCTAATGTCGCGTAATCAACCCAGCCATACTTGAAAGAACATCCATAACCAATCTCTAAGTAACCCCGTTCAAATAGTTTTTTCCGTTCTGACTTCGAACAATTTAATAATCTCTCAACGTCACATGGGTGAACAGACAAGTAATACCGAGCAGCTTTACTCATAGCTTTGGCAACGTCCTTGCTTTTCGCCGCTTTCAGGATGGCTTCAATCATGTGTTCTTGCTTGCTCATCGCCAATACTGATACATGCATTATTCCTGCATCAACCAGATTCTTTGCAATGTATTTAACTTTGAAAAACGAGGCACTTTTCAGTATCGATGCCAGTAGTGCTTTGAAGGTTATTAATTTCATATTTCTCATCTTAATATTTCGGCAAACTGAATGCCGTCCAATACCGTGATGATAGCTCGTCATTTTCATCCGTCAACGTGAAATATTTATATAAAAACATATAAATCAATAACTTACACTAACATGAAAACAAGTATGAAACATTTCCAATTCCTAAAAAAACATGCGCTTAATAAAATTGAAAACTGACTTAACTTGGTAATTCAGTCTAGTTTTTCATCGAAAAAAACAACCAATAAGTGAGATGAGCATCACATTTATAGCATGCGTAAATATGTGTTCACTACTTGGCTTCAGACCTACAAATAGCAAAAAGCACCCGTTGTTAATCAGATCTTGGTTGAAGGGCACTAATTGTGACTTGGTTGCCGTCACGCTTAAATCTGTGCAACGGCTCTAGCGTGCTTCGTGTCACTCCTCTTGCTTTAAGCATTCGGTCAAGGCGATCACAGTTGAGTTGAGTTGCTTGATAGATGTTTCCAAGCTCTCGCGCCTCAGCTTCTCTTCGGTTAATGCATCCTGCAAGAGATTTAATTGCCTCTCTAAGCTTTGTGAGGACTTCAGATACCCATGTTGAAGGTTTTTTAGATTGGTCAGTATGGTCGTTAGCATATTGGTTTATTGATTTTTTATTATTTTCTTCAATGGCTTTGTGATCTGACAGTACAACCGAGTCGGGTTGTCTTGTGACCTGACTATTTGATGGCAAGGCTGAAATGGATTGATTTCGTATTCTAGTGTCAGATATCGTCCCAATATCACCCCTGATAGTAATGTCATCAGACTCAATAGCATAGGGAGCAACCAATGCTGGCGGCGCTGCCTTGCTAGGTGCAAGTTGATAGATTTTTCGACGTTGGCGAGCGAGGTGCCGATTTCGCTGTTGAAGTTGTTGTTTGTTTTCTTTAATTCGTTCGTGACGCTGGCGTGCAAAGCTCGCAGTTCTTTCTGCCTGTTTTGCTGCACTGCTTTCAATGCCTGAGTAAGATTTGCCATAGAGTTCGCCTTTGAGGCGTATCGGTTTTTGGTATCCTTCTGCTGTAAAAGAGATGGATGATTTAGTATTACGTGTTACGGTAAGGCCTTCGATATCATTCAGCGCATCAATGACATCTTGTTGGCTGTTTAAGGTTCCACCTACTGCAAGATCAAATAGATAATCATCTATTTGTGCCATCAGCTCACGCCTTGGCCTCGGGTTATCCCCCCATGTAAAGGTTCTAGCCTTAGCTGGGTCATTGGGATCGGTAAAGCCAAAAGTGTCATTAGCAATGCTTTTCCACTCATCAATACGCACCATATCTCGCCTATGTACATAAGGCGTTAATGCCTTTCCTGTGGTCAGCTCCATATTCACGATATGGAAGTTCAGTTCCAATCGCCCTTTATCCCGATGCTCGATCCAAACAATATCGTATTGCTCTGGCTTGAGTCCGGTCATCAAGGTTTGTTCAAATGACGCCATCAATTGTTGCTTTTGATGAGCAGGGATATCGGATTCTTCAAAGCTCAAACAGCCATACGTGAAGGCTTTTGAGAAGCGGCTAGCCTGTTTGAGCCATTCTCTTGTTATATCGAGATTTCCTGAGAGCAATACAGGTTTTAATTTGCGGCGCTTGGTGCCACCTTCTAAATACTTTAAGCCGTTCGTCACTGCTGAGTGATCGCCTTTAAAAAATTTTACTATCATGCTGCTGATTTGATTAAGGCGCTTAACAGAGCATTCGTCTGCACAAGCTGTGCCTGTACCGCCATCAAATCAATCAGTAATCCTGCTTTTTTTGCAGTATTTATGTAACGAGCGACTTGATTGAGGTTATTACCAATTCTGGCAACCTCACTTACCAGAGCTGGATCTTGTTTTATTTCTTTGTATCGTTTTTTGTGGTCGCAGGAATTGGGATTGAGAGCCATAGTTCGCAGCCAAACCGAAACATTGCCGTTGGCATTGGCAAAAATTTGTAATTTTTCGTCTTTGGAAACTCGTAACTGAATGCACTCAGTTCGTCTTATTTTTCCGCTGTGGTTCATCACGTTGGGTTTTGTTTTTGATGCTGCGAGGCAGCTTTAGGGAGGGGATTAAAGGGGTAGGAACGCACCTCTTTGCCAGCGATTTGAGAATGTAAGGAACGTCATGACAAATCTATGCTGGCTAGAGAATCACCTCTTTAAAAACATAATACTTCAATCTAGAAAGTGCAAATTGAAAGGCAAAGGGAGGAAAACCATAAGACTTTGAAGGATCTTACTAATGCTCATACTAACAGCTTCATAAACGAGCTATGGGCGGTAAATTCATTGTTGTTGCTTTCTTTTAATACATCTTTAGTGACAGCATAAATAGCGTCAAGCGTCTCAAAGCTTCTAACTAAAGTATCCTCATCAACATTCAGATTTGTGTCGACTAAGGCGACCAAATACTCGCCCGAATCCTGATTTTCAAAAATTGACAGAGAAAAGCCGTTAATGCTTATGCTGAAAACATCCTCTACATACAAGTAATCTTCACCGTTGATAACAATTGTTTTTTCATCACGCTTGATTGCTAAAATCCCTTTCATTGCATACTTAACCCAGCTTGGATACTTGCCTGTTCGCTTCCACTTGATCGCCTCTTGTTGGGTGATACCCATACGCTCACAAAATTCATCTTGACTAATATCTAGTGCTTTTAGGCTGTCATCAAATTCTGTGGCTTTAATAAAGTACACAATGCGTTTTTGAATATCACAAAGAACATCATTTGCAACGTCACCAGCGTCTAACTCGTCACCGCCTCTTTTTGACGCATACACGTCAATTGCATCACGTAGATCGGAGCCGTAATCATCATCGCTATCAATCTCACATTGACTTTCATCATTCATAGTCACGTAGATTGTGTGATCTTTCCCAAGGATAGATATTTGAGTCTCAAGCTGACCATGCTCCTCTGAATCTGCACCATGGACAGCAAGCGTTTCGATGATCTCTCGCGTTACTTCCTCTGCGCTGATGCCGCCTATTTCGATTACTATGTCTTGATTAGTAATTTGTTCTTTCATGATCGGTTCCGTTTAAGTTCATATATTTTATCGGCTCTCGCACTTCACGAGTACAGCACGGTTAAACCCTATTTAATACCCGAGCATTTAATGTCTCCTCGAGCCATTGGTTCTTTTCCATATTTTCTCGCTCTCTAGACGTTGGCGTTCGATAAATTTAACCAAGTCGTCAAAGCTAACAAACCAAGGCGACTTCTGTGAGCTGCCTAAACGAACTACTGGAAACGGTAGGTCTTGCTGCGCAGCTCTGCGCTTGATAGTTGTTGGTGCAATGCCAAATAATGGCTCGGCGACGTCTACTACAGGGATAAAGGGTTGATGATTGAACTGTTGAGCTAAAAGCGATCTTGTGGTCGGTTCAGAACGTGATGTCATTACTCTGCTATTAACGGCTAACGAATACTTAAGCCATAATGTTACAAGGATTAGAAAGGAATAGAAGTATGGCAAAACACTAACACACATCAGTTAAGCAACTGTTAAATAAGAATAATGTTAATTTTCGAGGATAATTTTTTTTTCAAAACACTCAATAAATGTGACTAAAATCACCATTATTCTTGTTATGGCTAATAATTAGAAAGCAATGCTTTCCAGAACGAAGATGATGTTACGATTTAAGACGTTGAGGCTAAAAACAGAGTGCTGATAATTGCAAATTTATTGATGGGGAATACAATGGAGATCTGAAGGCAAAGACGAATGCAAGGCGATAACTTTCTACCCCTATTTTCCCCTTCTTTTTCACACGCAGACTCAAGTTGCTGATTTTAAAAGGTTAAAGGCTATTATCAGTCCAATCTAACATGGGTGCAACGGAAAAGCGGCAAGATGGATACATAAAAAATAAACCCTTAAGTATTAATAGTTTAAAGCAAAACCACTTAAGGGCATTGCAAAAATATTGCGTCCGATTTTAGCTGATTTTAGCTGATTTTAGCAATGAGGGACTGATAGGGGATTGATTGAGGGGCATTAACTATCCCTCAAAAAAACCTTTAGTGGCGCGAAGTATAGCGATTCTCTGTTAGAGCATCAACGTCATCAAATCACACACGCTAAAACACCTCTAACTGAAAATTAAGAGAGGTAAAAATGGCGACTATTAACATAGAAAAAGTTCAACGTAAGACAGGTATTAAATACAAAGCGCGTGTGCGAGCATCACGCCACAATAAGCGGGTATTCGAAAAGTCGAAAACATTTGAGAAAAAAGCACTAGCATTAGCTTGGGCAAAACTAGTGCTTAAGGAGATTACAGAGGAAGGCATTCCCTTAATTGATGTACCGAAGAAAAGTATCCTTATTGGGGATCTCATCACTCTATACCTCAACGACCAAATCACATCAAAGGATATCGGCCGTTCAAAGGCAGCGGTACTCCGAAGATTAAGAAGCTATCACATTGCACTTGTGCAAGCAGATCAGCTAACTGCTACTCACTTGGTGCGCCATTGCCGTGAAAGGCTGAATGAAGCCACTGCTCCTCTCCCGCAAACCGTTTATCAAGATATCACTTACTTACGTAGTGTCATTAACGTTGCTGGGCCAATTTTTGGCTACAAAGCAAACACTCACGCCCATAACGAGGCAATTCCAACCCTAGTGAAATACGGATTGATCGGTCGTAGTGCCAAACGTGACCGCCGCCCAACCAGAGAAGAACTGATTATTGCCGAAGAAGGACTGCGCAAAAGAGAAAATCACCGAGCATCACATATCCCTTTAGTCGACATTTTCCATATTTCGATTTTGACTTGTATGCGATTAGGGGAAATTACTCGCGTGACGTGGAATGATTTAAATGTTGCAGATAGCACCTTAACCATTCGTGATCGCAAAGATCCCCGTAGGAAATCGGGTAACCATTGTACAATCCCCCTATTTCCGGAAGCCTTAGATATCATTCAACGACAACCAAGATCGGACGAACAGATATTTCCATACAACCCCAAATCTATTGGCGCAGCTTGGCAACGTATGTGTCGTCAAGAGGACATCATAGATCTGCACTATCACGACCTGAGGGCAGAAGGTGCCTGCCAACTATTTGAACGCGGTCTGAACATAGTGGAAATCTCAAAGATAACCGGACATCGCGACATCAATGTACTTAACAATATTTACCTGCGTGTTGGTGTGAAGCAAGTTCATCATAAATAAATCTACTGCTGAGCCTGAGCCATACCCTCAGGCTCAAAATGAGACGAAAGTCACACTCCAAAAAAAATCTATCATTTAGTGGATATTAGTAGGTAAATGCAAATCTTCCGCTCTAAGTGCGTGAATCATGTAGAAACCAAACATTCAACCACTTTTCCATTCCTCTACGTAAGTGTGTGAAACAACATAAAAACACATAAAAACCAATACCTTGCCTTTAATTCAGAATGTTTTAGCATCGTCTCCATTAACAGAAACCACACCATATGGAGTTACAATGCCAACAATTTTTATTGATTCAATTCCAAGCAAAAAAGGCCCTGAAAGATACAAAGTCCGTGCTCGTCCACATAAACACGATCCGGTAAGCCGTCAGAAAACACGCAATTTTCCAACAAAGGCGAAAGCCATGGCTTATAAAAAAAAGCTGGATGCACAATTTGAGAAAGGTGATTACAGCTTCTTTTTTGATCACGTGAAACATTACACTCTTGGTCACATAGTAAATGACTATATAAATAACCCTCTGACTAAAGAACACATTAAGAGCCGTCATATTAACCCTCTTAATATGATTCTCCGGACTTCATTTGCTTCAGTAACATCTACATATATCAGTGCTCATGACTGGTTTATGTTAGCTCGAGAATTGAATGAAAACTTACAGGTCAAACCACAAACGACAGCAAATTACTTGTCAATACTTAACTCTGCATTGAAGGATTGCGCGACAATTTTACGTTATGAAATTAATTTAGAAGCGTATTCAACAGGATTATCTACAGCTCGCCGTCTAGGTCTTATTGCGAAGTCCGACGAGCGCACTCGACGACCTACAGAGTTGGAGCTAAATGCAATTACATCGGCTCTCGCCAACGAGGAACAAAACAAACGTCGAACGATTCCAATGTTAGATATTGTGGAGTTTGCAATCGAGACAGCAGCAAGAGTGGGCGAAATATGTGGGGGTAAGCTTGTTTGGCGTAACTGGGACGCAAAAAGTCGTCTCATAACTATCCGCAATAGAAAGAGTCCGAATGGTAAGAAGATACACTCATGCTTCGAGTTATCACCAAAAGCCATAGAGATCATTATGCGCCAACCTCGTGGTAATGACGATGACCCAATATTTCCATACAACCCAAAAACTGTAGGTCAATACTGGCGCGACCTTATGAAAGATTTAGACATTGAAGACCTTCGATTTCACGATCTTAGAGCTGAAGGCCTATGTCGATTATACGAAAAAGGCTGGTCTCTATCTGCCATCTCGAAAGTTTCCGGTCATAGAGATGTAAATATACTCAATAACGTTTATCTACGTTTCTTTCCGGCTCAACTAAGCCCACTGGCTGCTTAATTAAAGGTATATAAAATGAACAATGACACAAACCGTGAACCTGATGGTTATACCTATAACTCTAGAAGAAATATCCGTACTAATTATTGTATAGAGCGGTTGTATAGCGATCAAAATAATAACTTTCTTGCCTTTATTTATTCTGTTGAATACAAAAACTCAGAAGGTAAATGGTGGAAGGCAGGTTCTCGCTGGGCTTTTAACTCTCTTGATACAGCCTTTATTTTAGATAATGGTTTTAGAGAATTCCCAAACACATTTAAATAACCGTCTAAGCACTTAAATAATCACGATTATTCACCTTAACTTTTGGGTGAGTGGTTTCGCTCACCCTAAATTTATCAACTTATTAATTTATCTATGAAAAATACTGTTATTTCATCCTCTTCAGAACATCAATTTATTTTTGGCAAACTACCATTTACAAGTGGTTCTTACGGTTATGATGACCCTGATTCGTGGCTTATTGATGATTTCATTCCAACTGAGTCATTTGGTGTTATTTACGGGCCATCAAGTACTCGTAAGTCATTTATTGCTATTGATATAAGTTGCGCCATCGCAACAAGTTCACAATGGCATAGTTACGACACTCTTGCTGGTGCCGTTATGTATGTTGCAGCAGAAGGAAAGAGAGGGATATCGAGGCGAGTTAAAGCTTGGGAATTTGCCACAGGAAAAAATGCAGAACACGTATATAAACTGGGGAAAAGTGCGTTCGTATCAAAACAATCAGTTAGGGATGACATTCTGGAGGCAGTTCACGACCTCGAAAGCACGAGGGGGGTCAAAATTGAGTTGATTGTTCTTGATACTCTTGCTCGTAATTTTGAGGGGGATGAAAACAATCCAGACGCAATGGGTAAATTTATACGAGGTTGTGACCTGTTAAAAGAAGCAACTAACGCATCAATTCTAGTTGTTCATCATTCTGGCAAAGATGTATCCAAAGGCAGCCGCGGTAGCTCAACACTTCATTGCGCATGTGATTATGAGTTTAGTGTTGCATATGATAAAAAAGCTAATTTGGTAACGTTAAGAAATACCAAACAGAAAGATGCACCAGAAGCACCAGACGTGGTTTTTAATTTTCAACCTGTAGAATTAGATATCTTTAATAAACAAGGTGAACCAGTCACCTCTCTCGCATCGCTGACGCCAGCAACGTTCAAAAACCAAAAAAACAGTACAAATGATGAAAACAACCCTCTGCTTAAAGCACTTCGTGATATTTTTGGGGGGAGCTGTACAAGGGAAGAACTACGTACACATTGCTTTCCTCCGAAAGACGGTGTGGCTGCCAATACAACCACTCAAAAATTCAAACGTGCCCTCACAGCACTGGTAGAAAAAGACCTTGTTTCAGTTCAGCAAAAGGGAGCAATGGCTAATCGAAGCGACATCATCACCGTCGTGGAATAGTTAGAGCTTTTCTAGCCCGCGTTTAATTAGATTGTATGAGGGGGTGACAGATGACGCACATATATATGTGCGTCATCTGTCACCCCCTCTCTGACTTCAACTATTTATTCTTACTGCCTTACCCTACATTCCTAAACGTCTCACATAGTCATTAAGTTCTTGAACTTTAGTCATTTACTATTTATAGTTCTGTACCGCCCTCTCAGGCTAATGGTGCGTTTGCTGTAAACTGAGATCATTTTTAAGTGCTTCATTTAATATTGCTACGACTAGATGCTGGTCATTGGCAAACCAACAAAATCAAACGCGGTGTGTCAAAAAATCCAGCATGATATCGAGGCCGTATGAACGTTAATGCTTATTCTCAATTTTCAGAACTCACTCCAGTACAGTTACTTTCAGTCTTTAAAGATGAGTATAGAACCATCGCCAAAGACAATCGCACATTATCTCTTAATCAAGGCTACCAAGCCCTAGCAAAGCACGCACAGTGCAATAGCCTTGAATCGATGAAGAGCCAGTCGATTATTCTAATTAAAGTCAGCGAATTTATTAACGCATTGATCGCTTGTGGCTTACCTGTTTCAAAAACCACTAATACCGCAAGGTTTGAAAGGCTACTAAAATGCGATGTGCTTTGCCCGCCTTTGAGCGGAGGGCTTTGTGTCGCAATCACTAACGATGGTTTAGTCCTTGAAACACCTTATCTAAGCAATCCTACTCCGTACATTGCTGGTTCTGAGATTTGTCAATTGCAAATCGATATGGTTGATGGAGCTTGGCTTAGCAATGACGATTGGGTCAGTTTTGTGAATAACTTAGAAGATAGTTTGGATTTAGATGGTGATATTCAACAACAAGCTAGCGAACACTGGAGCGAAGTACATGCTGAAGAAAATGTACTAATCCTAGACCCCACTCCCGACTATGAAGAGATGGCGACTTGGTCTGAAGGTCGGTTCAGGCAGTTTGTTCTAGAACACTCTCTATATACACATGTAGATACTGTATACGACTTCTTCGACGAAGAACGCAAAAGGCAATTAGCTTAGCCCTAGAAAAAAGGCTTCGTCCCTTTAATAAACGAAGCCTTTCCGAGTATCCTAGATAAATATCCTAAGAAACAATTTAAACCTTGAAAACGAGTACCTCGTTTACCATTACTTCACCCCACTCAGCATATCGAAGATAACCCGCGCAAATTGCTTGGTTTTGTTCGGGTCAGACAACAACTGCATCATCTGCTCCTGATGTGCTTCGTTACTATTCAAAATCGCATCATCAATCGCACGTGGGAAGTCGCCCAGCATGGCTTGCTCACGCGTGTTGTTGGCTATTTGGCTCATCACCGTTTCGTTTTCTGTGAGTTTGTCACGCACCGTAAAGGCATAATTGATCATGTCTTTGTCAGTCAGGTTGTCGGTGACAAAAACTTCGTTTAATCGCTCAATGATGTGAGACAGGAACTCTTCTTTCTTATCCTTTGGCTTGGCAGTGCCAACATCGTTGCTTGGGTGCAACTTGTACTCAGGCGTATTCTCTTGAAGCTGAATGTCCTGTTGACGGATCTTCGACAGACGATAGTGGCTCATCACCACATTACCAAGGTCAAGTTCATCCTCTTCAATAACCTTCTCGCGCAGCATTGGGCGAAGGTGGCGTGCATACAGGCTCAGTTTCTCTAGCTCTTTATCGTCATAATCGACAATCTGCGACATAAACTCATAGAAGCGGACAAAGCTGCCTAAGTCTTTCTTGAAGATCTCTAGGCGATCTTTCTCCTGCTTGCACTCTTTGAAGGTGTTTTCTGCATTAGCGATTAACACGGCATCGCCTGTTTGCTTGGTGCGTTCAAACACGTTTTTAGCGTGAATGTATGCTTCTAACGCAGAAGTATAACGCTTGCGCCAACGGTCTATCGCTGGCTTGCAGATATTACTGATAGCCGCATTAGATTTGTTCTTGGTAAAGAAGGCATCAACGAATTGATCTACCTCCGACCATAAGAAAATACCACTAGCACACAGCTTCTCTGATAGGTCGAAAATCTTGTCAGGGTCAGTGACATCCTCAAGCTCTGCCACTTGATAATAAGGCTGGAAAGCATCAAGAATATCTTGCGGATCGTTGTAGAAGTCGAGCACAAATGTACCGCATTCGGCTTTGCCCGGATAAGTTCGGTTAAGTCGTGAAAGCGTCTGTACACATTCAACACCTGCGAGCTTTTTATCCACGTACATAGCGCAGAGTTTCGGTTGGTCAAATCCAGTCTGGTATTTATTAGCAACCAGCATCACCTGATAGTCATCACTATCAAAAGCAACTCGCATCTCACGTTTGTTGAGTTCAGGGTTCATGTTGTGCTCAGTGAACTTCTGATCCATAAACGCCATGCTGTCTGGGTCGGCGGCGTTAAATTCCACTTCACCAGAAAACGCGACCATGGCGCGAATACCCGCATAACCATGCTCCGAAACATACTTATCAAACGCCAGTTTGTAGCGCACCGCTTCTTTACGTGAGCTGGTGACCACCATTGCTTTAGCTTGACCACCCAATAAGCCCATGACGTTCTTTTTGAAGTGCTCAACAATCACCTTCACTTTTTGCGAGATGTTGTGGTCATGCAGGCGTACCCAGTTATTGAGCTTCACCTTGGCTTTGCCTGCATCTACTTCTTTATCTTCCGCTTCCAGCTTTTGCTTGAGCTGATAGATCACCTTGTAGTTGGTGTAGTTCTTTAGCACATCAAGAATGAAGCCCTCTTCAATCGCCTGACGCATAGAGTAGATATGATAAGCCACTGGCAAGTTGCGTTTAGACGCAGGTTGCTCTGGATCGGGTCTGCGACCAAACAACTCCAATGTTTTTGGCTTTGGTGTCGCAGTAAAGGCGTAATAACTCAGATTGGCACTGCCTCGACGCGCTGCAATCGTGGCATCGAGAATATCTTCTGATGAAAGTTCGGTGTCATCGTCAGCTTCATCCGTCATCAACACTTCTTTGAGCTGGCGAGCGGTTGCACCTGTTTGTGACGAGTGCGCTTCATCAGCAATGATGGCGTAACGACGCTCTTTGAGTGACGTTGAGTTCTCAATCGCCTTTAACACATGCGGGAACGTTTGAATGGTCACGATGATGATTGGTTGAGACGTTTCCAATGCCGTCGCCAACTTCTCTGATTTAGAGCCATCACCCTCTTTGCGGTTGATACGCCCTACCACGCCATCAGCATGTTCAAACTGATAGATGGTGTCTTGTAACTGATCATCCAACACGGTGCGGTCAGTCACCACAATCACCGAATCAAACTGCTTGTTGCCATTGGCATCATGCAAAGTCGAGAGTTGGTGCGCTGTCCAAGCAATCGAGTTGGATTTACCCGAACCTGCGCTGTGTTGGATCAGGTATTTATTGCCTGTGCCCTCAACAATTGCGGCATTAACCAGCTTGGTTACTACATCCCACTGATGATAACGCGGGAAGATCAGGGTTTCTTTCTTGGTTTTACGCCCCTCCCAATTTTCTTTTTCTTCGATTTGAAGATGGATAAAGCGCCCGATGATATTGAGCAGGTTGTCTGGGGTTAAAACCTCATTCCACAGGTAATCAGTCGCGTAGCGGTTTTCATCTTCGGGAATGTCATTGCCCTTGCCGCCATCATGCGTGCCTTTGTTGAACGGCAGGAAGAATGTTTCTTCACCCGCAAGCTTGGTTGCCATGTAGACTTCATACTGGCTTACCGCGAAATGCACTAACGCACCGCGTTTAAAGCTTAAAAGCGGTTCTGGCTTTTTGGTGGCAGGGTCTTTAGGTAAACGGGTCAGTTTGTATTGCGCAATGGCATTTTCTACCGCTTGTTTGAACTCAGATTTCAGCTCAAGGGTAGAGACGGGAAAGCCGTTAACGAACAGCACTAAGTCAATGCGCCACTTCTTAGCCTTTTTACCTGTTTCCAATTCTTGTTCTTTGGTGGCATACGGACTGTAAACCAGTTCTGGCACAATCCGGCAGATGTTGTGTTGGTAACGCGCCAAGGTTTCAGGGTTGAGGTTATGCTCTGGCTTAAACTGACACAATTCAAAACGGGCATTGCGGATTTTCAAACCATGGCGCAACACGCCCAAAGTGCCAAAGGTGCGTGAAGCTCGGTCAGTCGCGTTCTCGTCGGCTTTTTTAAGCTGCGTGACCAATGCATCAAGGAAGTGACGATCTGAATCTGTCGGGAAGACTTTGCAGAACTTCTCCCACTCTTTCGGCTGCGTCTCCTTGATAAAGGTCAGCACATCCGCTTCATACAATGCCGATTCGCGGTTGTAGCCCTCGCCAGTACCCTGCACCCAGCCATTAGCCACCATCTGGCTGATGATGTCGTCCTGAAATACCCGTTCTTGTGTAGTGTCTTTCATAACCTTGTTCTTCTAATTCTTGTTAGCCAACCAAAGAGAAAAAACCACTCTGCTTTCTTAAGCTAGAGTGGTAATAGGTTTAAGCGGTTTGTTCCAACTCTTGATTCTGAGATGTTGGTGCTTGCCAGTCGCGAACATCAATCTTGCCAGTGACCGCGGCAGAGATTAGGGCTGTGCGACGTTCTTGCATCAAAGCAATCGTTTTAAAAGCCGAAGATGTGAGATCGTCATACTTGGCTAATACTTTTGATAAGTACTCAACTATTTGTGCTTGCTCATCCAGTGAAGGTTCAAATAGTGGAATGTTCTGAATGTCAGCCATATTGAAATGTGCGACTGTACTGCCTTGTGACAGTTGTTTTACAAAGTCATCAGCTAAACCAGAGTAGATAGAATGCAAAACAAACTCAGGTGACACCCTAGTCTTATCTAGCTTAAATAGAACCATTCTTTGTCCAAGGCAGAGTGGGACTTCTCCTGTAAATATGCAGGCTTCACCAGCAGGAGCTTCTCGAGTGAACAGAATGTCGCCTATTTCTGGCTTGCCTCTTTTTGTCCACTCTTCATAGGTAGTACTGTCGGTATACTTTCCACCCTCTATGCGAAGTTTTCCATCTCGAACATTCGTTGTACGACAGACCAGATACTCACCATCGTCAAAATATGGGGCTGTCTTATGTTCAGCATCTACGATTTGATTCGTTATGTGTTTTAACTTAATTCTATCCCAATGCTCAGGCACTTCCCCTAACCACTCCACACCAGAATCTTTCATTGGTGCTTGAGGATTCAAGCCTTTAGTCACAGCGTGGCTGATTACAGCTTGACGCTTTTCTTTCAGCAGCTTAATGAGTTGCTGCTGCTTTTCGATCAAGGTGTCAATCTTGGCGGTTTCGTGATCAAGGAAGTTGGCGATTTGGGTTTGTTCGAGAATAGGTGGTAACGCTAAGTTGAGATTTCCTACCTCTTCCGCAGATACTGCCTCAAATGTACTTCCTGTTGCTATTGCATCAAATTGATATTTATATGATGGCAATACCCACCAAAGAAAAGATTGCGAGATCGCATTGGTTCCTCTAATACTGCAAAGTCCCCTACCTATACCAAAATCCTTATTGGCGAAATTCAGTGACCCTACTGGAGCACGAACGGAAAAAAGCAAATCTCCTGCCTTAGCCACTTTTTTGGGAATAGGGCAGAATTGCTTTTCTGTCGGAGATTTAACACCAAACTCAGCGTTACCTTGTAAGAAAGGAACACCAATACCATCAATATTGCAATCCTCCGAACTTGGCGATTGACCCATGTTGATACTTGCGACATATTTAAGTGGTGTTGTACTCCAACCTATCGGAATCTCGCTCAACCACTCTGCGTTTATTGGTTCGTATTTTGGATACGCCTGATATTTACTCATCTTCCCCACCCCAAAAAATATGTGTACGCCAATCTTCAGGGAATCCCATCGGTGCCAGAGGCACATTTGGATACATTACGGTTACTAAAGCTTTGACTTTGTTATGCCACTGGCTATCTGGGCTAATTTGTCGCATCAAATGCGCCAACATCAACATCACCATATAGATACGACGGCTAGGTTGCACCTTGCTTGGCTCTAGTCGATGCGGAAGTTGCCAGTGCTCACCATGAGGAACTTTGGGAGGTATAGAAAGCTCACGGTTCCAGAGGCGGCTATGGTGCGCGCAACAGTTACGAACAAAATTGAGGGTATGCAGCCAGCTCTCAAACACTTCTTGAGGTACATCAAAACGTTTGGCGATGCCTTTACGATCAGCATCTTTCGACAGCCCTTTATAGAGATGTGAGATAGTCCCGAAGGTCAACTCTTCGACCATAGCCCAGCTTGGCATCAAGCGAGGATGTTGATAGTTGTGCTGATAAAAGCGTGGGTAGCGCTCGCGAACTCTTTTATCTATCCTGTTCGCTTTTTCTTCCCCACTTTGGTTACTTCGATTAATTTTAGTTATGTCTTTTTGCAGATCGATAGAGTCTCGACTTTGGCAATTTTCTACTTCACTCAACATCCGCTTATGGTTGTAGTCACGCTTAAACAAACTTTCATTCAAATACCAATGTGAACCACTATGCTGTTTCTCGGTTTGGTATTTCGTCCCCATATGGTTGTTGAATGTTGCACGTACTGCCACTTCGACTCGTTCAATTGCATCCATGATTAATAGGCGCAGCTCACGATCAAAAGCATAGAGATCAACGATAGATTTAAATTCGACATCGGTCTTAAACTGGTGCGTGTGATCATGCGGAACTTGGAAAGGACGCATATAGCTAGAAAGACGGAAGAAGCTGATCACTTCGAGGTAACGCTTGGCACGTTCTGGATCACGAATTGTTAGACCACGCTCTTGCAGCAAAGCGATTTGTTCATCTAACGTTTTAGCGGTTTTCGTAAATGTTGCCATCAGTTCACCTCCGTGAAGGAGAGGACATGAATAGTTAATTTCGGTAAACTGAAGACATAAAAAAGCCCACTCAATTTGAGCATGCTAAGCATAGGCTTGGTGGGCGTGTTAACGTTATTATTGACCACGCCGTCATTTTTAGTCAAGTTAAATTGTTCAGTAGCACTAAAATAAGCAGCTAGAAAATACGAATTGCTCACGAATGAACCTCACTTAAAAGCCTCATAATATCAGCACTTACGGCATCTAAATCAGCATCAATCTCTTCCAGCGCACGCTGTGGCTGATAAACATAGAAATGGCGGTTAAATGGGATTTCGTAGCCAACAATACCTATCTCATTGTCCTTGTCATCACGCTTATCTGGGTTGATCCACGCATCGGCAACATGTGGCTGCACTTCGCATTTAAAGTAGCTTTCGATTAGAGTTGACGTGCTCACACTTGGGTCAAGTGGCACGTTCTCATTATCACGCAGGTCGCCATCTTGTTGGAACTCAACAACCTTACCCTTATAGTCGAACGCCCCGTATAGCGGCTGTGCGGCTTCCTTTAGCACCTTTTTGATCACAGGCTCGGCGTCTTGGTTCTTCCACGTTACCGCATCAATAAACTGTTTCTTCTGCTTGGCGTCGAACTTGATGCCAGTGGTTTTGAATGCACCTTTGAGGGTCAGCTCAAACTGATTAAAGTCGTCTGATTGTTGCGCCTTACCGCCAAGGTTATCGCCAACAGCAACTTGCAGAACTTTGGCATTATCCATCAACGTTTTTTGGCCTAGCCACAGTTTGCTATCCAGTACATCCTTGATTTGCTTTTCTTTCAGCTCTGGGAAGTCTGCTTTGATCAGCGCACGCACTTCAGCTTCCACTTCAATCAGTGTGCCATAAGTGTCTTCTGTCCATTCAGTGCCAAACTGCTCAAAAACAGCCTGCATCACGGCATTAAATGGCTTAGGTGCAAAGCGCAGTGATTCAACCGCTGTATCGGTGATTTGTGCAGACAGACGCAATGGGCGCTCTATGGTCAGGCGACGATAGCCAAACTCATGCGTATCAAAGATTTTGCTGGCGAAGTGTTTTTGATTGTCCGTCACACCATCTTTGGTCAAGGTGTCGATTTCTTCAAAGTCACCAAAGTTTTTCGTGATGGTGCGAATTTCTTCATCAGTTAAATAGTGACGCTTAGAGCCTAATGACTTACGCATTTTCGTACTTAAGTTAGCGCCATTAATCAATTGCACTTTGCCCTTGCGTGCTGGGTCTTTTTTGTTACTCAGAACCCAAACATAGGTCGCAATACCTGTGTTGTAGAACATATCGGTAGGCAGCGCTACAATCGCTTCAAGTAGATCAGATTCAAGGATGTAGCGACGAATTTCACTCTCACCACTACCTGCACCACCAGTAAATAGTGGTGAACCATTAAGGATGATGCCAATACGACCACCATCCGTGACTTGGTTATCAACGTTTTTCTTGTCACGCATCTTGCTGATAAGGTGCATCAAGAACAGCAACGAACCATCAGAGACTCGCGGCAAGCCTGCGCCAAAGCGTCCATCAAAGCCTTTTTGCTGGTGCTCGTCTTTGATTTCACCTTCAATCTTTTTCCAATCCACACCAAACGGCGGGTTAGACAGCATGTAGTCAAACTTGTCGGCGGGCAGTTGGTCATTTGACAGAGTGTTACCCAGTTTGATGCGGCTAACATCTTGCCCTTTAATTAGCATATCTGCCTTACAGATAGCATAGGACTCTGGGTTTAGCTCCTGACCAAACGCACGCATCACCGCTTTCGGGTTAAGCTCGTGCACGTATTCCATGCCAGAAGAAAGGAAGCCGCCTGTACCCGCTGTTGGGTCATAGATGGTGCGGATGATACCATCCTTGGTTAGGGCTTCGTCGTCTTCCATAAACACCAAAGAGGTGGTCAGGCGCACGATGTCACGCGGGGTAAAATGCTCACCAGCGGTTTCATTCGAGCTTTCCGCAAAGCGACGGATCAACTCTTCAAACACCAAGCCCATATCGTGGTTAGAAATACTGTTTGGGCTAAGATCGGTGGTGGCAAACTTCTTCACCACTTTGTAAAGCAGGTTGGCATCTTCCAGTAAACCAACAAATTCATCGAACTTGAAGTGCTCAAAGATTTCACGCGCATCTTTGGAGAATGACTGCACGTACTTCTCAAGGTTCGCCTTGATGTTGCTTTGTCCCATCTTGCCAAGGTTCATTGGCGAGGTGTTGAAGAATGACAAACCATCAGGTTGTACTGGTGATTGCGTTGCACGCAGCAAGAACTTTTCCTGTGCCTCTTCTGGCAAGTTCATCGCTTTAATACGTTCATGTTCAGCAACCACAGCATCTTTGCTTGGCTCAAGCACACACTCAAGACGACGAAGTAGAGTAAACGGCAGGATCACGCGACCATATTGAGATTGTTTGAAATCACCGCGAAGGAGGTCAGCAACCGACCAGATAAAGGCAGCGGTTTGGGAGAAGTTGTTGTTAGTCATTGTAAACAGCACAATTGAAAAAATTGTGCTGATTGTACCTCACCACTCTCCAAGTCGCAGCGACATACAACAAAAAAGCACCTTTGCAGGTGCTAAAGATCAGAACAATTATGAACAATATCTAGCCTTTATACTGAGGAACACTGTCAAGCACGCACTTAGATAGCAACTCTAAAATCTCATTGACTCGCTGTTCTCTCTCTTCTCTTAATTGTTTGAAATTTGCCATAGTTAACTCCAGTGGCTCATTCTCAATAACAGCCTCCAAATTAAATGCCTCTTCAGCATTCTTAGCGACTTTCTTAATCCAGCTGGATTTATAAGCATAAGATTCATCATGCTCACTTAAAAAGCCTGCTTTTTTTGCCTTTTTGATTACTTGTTCTTCAAGAGTCGTTGATTCGAACTTTTCTAGTTCAATGACATAGCCGATAAGATCGGATGATGGGATAGGATTGTCCATAGTGTTTTTTATAAGCATAAAAACTATTTTAAGCTGCTGCAAATTTATGGTTGCTTTAAAAGGGGAGTTAAGAGGGGAACCCACTCTTGCCAGTGGGACAACATAAGAACGAAGTGAGTTGTCCTATCTGGAACCGCAAAAAATCTTTGATGTTTTTGCTCAGTTATTTGCAAGTGATGAAAATTATTTCTAACCTTCTAAAAAACACATCAGATGATTAAAAATTTCACCCTTATCAGTCAGCCTGTGAAGCTCCAAAGTGATGGTGTAATGATGCGCGAGCGTTATCTACTGAGCGAACAACACGCTAATCACAAACATAGTGACGCACTTATCTCACTGATTGGTTGTGCTGAAACATCCCACCGAATTGCTCTAGCAGGCGAGAAGTTTAGGCTTGAACAACAACTCAAACGCAAGGGCGGGCGGCCGCTCTCTAGCTACGCCATGGAATTTTGTTTGACGCTGCCGAGAGGCCACAGACCGTCTATTGAGCAATGGCAATCCATTACCAGCGATTGCTGCATCAAACTGGCTAAATACTGCAAGCTGACAAAAGCTGAGTTCGCACAGTATCGACAGCAGATCCGCGCTGTATTACACCAGCAAAACCAAGAAGGGCAAAAAGGCACTGGTGATCATGTCCACCTAATCATTGGCAAAGTGGTTCGTGGGCGCGTTTTGATGGAGCTGCAAAAAAAGGGCGCGACAAAACTCTTGAAGCAAACTTTCAACCATGCGGTTTTGCAACATGTCGGCATAGATTACCGGAGCTATGAACCAATTGAAAAAGAGAAAGGACGACGGTTGAGTACTTGGCAGTATCAATATGAAAAAGCCAATCAAGCTTTAGAAATCGAAAAACTGATTAAGAAGATGCAAAGTCAGTTTGATAAATGGCTCAAGGCTAAAGAAGAGCACAATAATAGGCAGCAACACCGACAAAAAAACCGACTGTTAAAAACGTATGAAGAGTTGAAATTGAGAAAGTTATCACCTCTACAACAAGAAAAATTAGAAAAAATAAAACAAAAAATAAAATAAAACTTATGCCTTATTACAATGGAAGATGGCACCGCTATTCGGAAGCTGAAAGACGCGAATATGGTCGCCAACAAAGAGAAATTTACCGCCAAGCATGGCACGAAAAGTGGATATCAAAAACAGGACTGAAAGAAGAGCGGAACTGGACAGACACAATGATAAAAACCTTTCTTGAAGGAAAGTCTGAAAGTGCAGGTAAAATACAAGCTTATAAACGCACGCTGATAACAAAAGTCGAGAAAACGAAAAAATTTCAAGTGGCAATGGCTGAGCGTGTTGCTCGACAGAAGAAAAGAGCCTAAAAACTCAAAGCCCGCCAGATGACGGGCTTCTATAGCATTAACATTGCATGCGTAGCCAATCGCTATGTGAGTTGGCTGATGTGCGTTCAACGTACTCAACAAAGTGCTCAAACTTGACCAACCAAGGTGCTTTTTGTGAATCAGACAATCGTAATACAGGAAATGGAAGGTCGTTAACACGAGCTTTTCGCTTCGCAGTACTCGGAGTTAGTCCTAAGTACTCACCTGCAACATCGACAAGTGAAATCAAAGGTTGATTCTGGAATTTAGCAGCTAGTAATGTAGCAGTGGTTGGGGTACTAAAAGGTACGTTCATCATAACTCCTCTTATTCTTCTGATGAGCGTACGGCATCGCGCCATACCTTTAGTATTTACTGAATTTTTTCCAAGAATCCAAATTTTTAGCCAATTTTTTTGAAAAAATTTTTAGGGGACGTATTATAGGAACGTAGGTGCTTTTGTACGTGTGTGATCTTAAGCAGTCCCTCATCCATCCCCCACCTTTCGACCCAAAAATGCAAGTAACTGTTTTAAAAAACAAGTTCTCAGATGTCATCTCCATCGAGCATTGGTGCTACGGAGAGCCTGCAAGAATGAGTCATGATATAAACACCCGTTTTTATGTTGCCAAGGTCGAGCGCAGCAGTACGCTCAAAAAATAAGTCGGGTATTGTATACCCAAGCACCTCTGGGTGCTAGTTTCAGCGAGAATGATTTGGTTGGCTGACTAGCCAAGTGCTTAGGAATACGCAGAAGTAATACGAATCTGTCATTCGTTGATTCATTCTGTGATGATTATTCCGCCTTCACACCACCACCGACTTGCTTTAATTCATGATTTTCGTTCTGATAGTGGGTAAAATGAAGCATTTCTAAACGAACTTCGTATAGAAATGATTTATCATAGAGCACGTCCGATAGTTATGGTGAAAGGTTTGAACCCAACAATCATTGAACAAATTGAAAGTATCTGCGCAGAGCGTGGAGTACGACTGACTCCGCAACGCCGACGCGTATTTGAACTCATTTGTTCTAATCGCCGCGCCTCAAGTGCGTATGAGCTATTGGAGCAACTAAAAGAGAGTGAGCCTCAGGCTAAGCCGCCCACTGTTTATCGAGCATTAGATTTTCTCCTAGAGCAAGGCTTCATCCACCGAGTGGAATCGACAAATAGCTTTATTACTTGTTGTTCTTTCAATACTCAGCAGCACTTTTTCCAATTACTAATTTGCGATAAATGTGGTGATGTCGTTGAACTCGAAGATGAGACGCTGATATCCTTGTTAGCCGAAAACGCCGAGAAGCATGGATTCAAACTGACCAACCAAGTTATTGAAACTCATGGTGAATGCCAGGCCTGTTCCTCCGAGACGAAAGAAAAAGTATAGAAGAACGTTATGCGCGCTGAATTTGTAAACCCGTTTTTAGCTTCTTTAATGAACGTGCTAAAAACTATGGCTTCTCTTGAGCTGAAGCCACAAAAACCGCGAATCAAAAAAGATGAGATCGCACGAGGTGACGTTTCTGGTCTGATTGGTATGGTAGGCCCACAAACTCGTGGTTCAATGTCGATCACCTTTGATGAAGCACTCGCCCTAGAAATCATGCAGAACATGCTTGGTGAACGTCCAAATGGGCTCAATGAAGAAGTGACCGATATGGTGGGTGAGATCACCAACATGGTTACTGGTGGTGCGAAACGCATTCTGGCGGAAAGTGGTTTTGACTTTGATATGGCAACACCGGTTGTGGTTTCGGGCCGAGGTCATACGATTCGCCACAAGTGTGAAGGCTCAATTATTATCATGCCTTTCTCTTCCCAATGGGGAAATGCCTTTATCGAAATTTGCTTCGAATAAAAGAGAAAAAATAGGTTGACACTGGCCAACCTATTTTGTTTTTGCCTCAGGCAATAAAAAGGTCAGCATTTGCTGACCTTTTCTTTATCTATTCAAACATTAAGCTTTGAACGCTTTAAATGCGTTGATTAGACCATTTGTTGAGCTGTCATGCGAACTGATTTGAGACTCGTCTGCAAGCTCAGGTAGGATTTGGTTAGCCAGTTGTTTACCTAGCTCCACGCCCCACTGGTCAAAACTGAAGATATTCCAGATAACACCTTGTACGAAAATTTTGTGTTCGTACATTGCGATCAAGTTACCTAGCGTACGAGGCGTGATTTGCTTCACTAGAATAGAGTTTGTTGGACGGTTACCTTCAAACACTTTGAATGGCGCAATCGCTGCCACTTCTTCAGCATTCTTACCTACTTTCACCAACTCTTCTTTCACGGTTTCTTCATTTTTACCAAACGCTAGAGCTTCAGTTTGCGCGAAGAAGTTAGACATCAGTTTTTGGTGATGATCGCTAGCTGGGTTGTGGCTAATTGCAGGTGCAATGAAGTCACATGGGATAAGCTTAGTACCTTGGTGAATTAGCTGGTAGAACGCGTGCTGACCGTTGGTACCTGGTTCACCCCAAATGATTGGGCCAGTTTGGTAAGTTACAGCATTGCCGTCACGGTCAACGTATTTACCGTTTGATTCCATGTTACCTTGCTGGAAGTACGCCGCGAAACGGTGCATGTACTGATCGTAAGGCAGAATAGCTTCTGATTCCGCACCGTGGAAGTTGTTGTACCAAATACCGATAAGCGCAAGGATCACAGGGATGTTGCTTTCTAGATCTGTTGATACAAAGTGCTTGTCCATCTCGTGAGCGCCATCAAGCAGCTCAACGAAGTTGTCGAAACCTACTGCTAGTGCAATTGATAGACCGATCGCAGACCATAGTGAGTAACGGCCACCAACCCAGTCCCAGAATTCAAACATGTTCGCTGTATCGATACCAAATTCAGACACGGCTGTCGCGTTTGTTGAAAGCGCAGCAAAGTGCTTAGCCACATGAGCCTGATCACCCGCCGATTCTAGGAACCAATCACGAGCAGTGTGCGCGTTAGTCATGGTTTCTTGTGTTGTAAACGTCTTAGACGCGATCAAGAATAACGTCGTTTCTGGGTTAACTTTCTTCAACGTTTCAACGATGTGTGTACCATCAACGTTAGATACGAAGTGAAGGTTTAGATGATTTTTGTATGGCGCTAGAGCTTCCGTCACCATGTAAGGGCCAAGGTCAGAACCGCCGATACCGATGTTCACAATATCGGTAATTGCTTTGCCTGTGTAACCTTTCCATTCACCGCCGATAACGCGCTCAGTGAATGATTTCATTTTTTCTAGAACCGCGTTCACTGCTGGCATTACGTCTTCGCCATCTACCATAACTGGAGTATTAGCGCGGTTACGTAGTGCAGTGTGAAGAACAGCGCGACCTTCTGTTTGGTTGATCGCTTCACCACTGAACATCGCTTCAATTGCAGATTTCAGCTCGGTCTCTTTCGCAAGAGCAAACAGGTGCTTCAGAGTTTCCTCATTGATGAGGTTCTTTGAGTAATCGACTAGGATGTCTGAGCCGAAACGTGCAGAGTATTTGTCGAAACGCGCTGCGTCTTGAGCAAACAGCTCTTTAAGATCCATATCTTGTGCAGATTCGAAATGCGCCGTTAGCGCTTTCCAAGCTTGTGTTTGCGTTGGATTGATATTTTTCAACATGGTCTTTATCCCGATGTTACAGTAGGTTCCATTCCTTACAGTCTAGCGAAAACTGTGGAATCCCCGATTTAGCAAATAGAATATAAATTAGATGTTTGGGCAAATTGCCACAAAACAAGTCTTTGTAATTTTTTTTCAGGCGCCAATTATGACCGAGAGCTTTTACACTCACATTGAGTTAGGTCACGTTCCCTGCCCTGAAATTGAACAATTCATTTACGATGACAAGAATCATATCATTTACTAATGACAGGCTCTAATTGGAATAGGATAGACGCCAATTTATAAATTTCCAAAGGAACACGTATGTGGGCACAAAAAACACTGCAATTAAAAGCGAGATGCCGCGGTTTTCACCTGATAACTGATGAAATTGAACAACAATTACCACAAATAAACGAACTTTCAGTAGGTTTATTACACTTATTTATTCAGCACACCTCCGCCAGTTTGACCTTAAATGAGAATGCTGATCCAACCGTGCGTATGGACATGGAAGCGCACTTCAATAAGTTTGTGCCAGAGCGTGCTCCTTATTATCAGCACACCTATGAAGGTGACGACGACATGCCGGCACATATTAAAGCATCACTGCTTGGCAGTAGTGTGACGGTACCAATCCAAAATGGTCGATTAGCTTTAGGAACATGGCAAGGTATTTACTTGGGTGAGCATCGAGACTTTGGTGGCGGCCGCCGCGTTATTGCTACGATTAACGGTGAGTAGATAAAACAAAGGCTAACCTTGGGTTAGCCTTTCGTTGTTTATTTTGAGTATTCCATCTCGACGCGAGGCGTTAGCTTAGTCACGAGTTCATACGCAATCGTACCAATGTGACCCGCCACTTCTTCTACTGGGAGCTCTTTCCCCCAAAGAATCGCTTCGTCGCTGACTTTATCCGTTGCGTCTGGTCCCAAATCGACCGTCAGCATATCCATGGAAACTCGACCTGCAATAGGTACTTTACGGCCATTAACCCACACCGGCGTACCGTTTGGAGCACTTCTTGGGTAACCGTCGCCATACCCTACAGCGATGACCCCAACTTTTGTATCTCGCTCACTGGTCCAAATACCACCGTAGCCAACACTTTCGCCCTTCTTCACTTCACGTACCGCAATAAGGTGGGATTTAAGTGTCATGACAGGCTGATACCCAAGATCTTGCGCCGTTTTGTCATCGAATGGCGACACACCATACATGATAATACCCGGACGAACCCAATCTAAATGGCTTTGAGGCCATGCCAATAACCCCGCAGATGCCGCCAGTGAACGTTCCCCTTGGCAACCAGAAGTCAACGATTTAAACAGCTCAATCTGTTGTGGGGTAATATCGCTATCCAGCTCATCTGCACAGCCAAAGTGGCTCATGTAACGCAACGGTTTCGCTACATTTGGACACTCCTTCAGCCGCGTTACAAACTCGTCATATTGTTCAGGACGAACCCCAAGGCGGTGCATGCCACTGTCAATCTTCAGCCACACGACAACCGGAGTTTCAAGGTCTGCTTGCTCCAAGGCGATAAGCTGCTCTTCACAGTGCACCACGGTTTGGATGTTGTTCGTCACAAGAACAGGTAAATCACCAGGAGAGTAAAAACCTTCTAGCAATAGAATCGGCTTTACTACTCCACAAGCGCGCAGTTGCAATGCTTCTTCAATACGAGCCACACCAAACGCATCCGCATGGTTAGCATGTTTTGCAACATGACGTAATCCGTGACCATAACCATTGGCCTTGACGACAGCCATCACTTTACTTTGTGGCGCTTGAGCTTTTACGCGCTGTAAGTTGTGCTGCAACGCAGACAAATCAATGCACGCCTTGGCCGCTTTCATATAGCTCATGGGATTACTCATCATCAATATCGAATGCAGGACCCGCGTAGTTGTCGAAACGCGAATGTTGACCTTGGAAAGTGAGGCGAACAGAGCCGATAGGACCGTTACGCTGTTTACCAATAATGATTTCGGCCGTACCTTTGTACGGACTATCTGGGTGATAAACCTCATCACGGTAGATGAACATGATCAAGTCAGCATCCTGCTCGATGGAACCGGATTCACGCAAGTCCGAGTTTACTGGTCGTTTATCCGCACGTTGCTCTAGGGAACGGTTTAGCTGCGACAGTGCCACAACAGGCACATTTAGCTCTTTTGCCAGCGCCTTAAGAGAGCGCGAGATCTCAGCAATCTCAAGAGTACGGTTATCGGTTAACGAAGGCACGCGCATCAACTGAAGGTAGTCGACCATGATCATCGACAGACCGCCATGTTCACGAGCGATACGGCGAGCGCGCGAACGCACTTCGGTCGGAGTTAGACCAGAGCTATCATCAATGTACATATTTTTCTTCTGCATCAGGATACCCATAGTAGAAGAAATACGCGCCCAATCTTCGTCATCTAGCTGACCCGTACGGATCTTGGTTTGGTCTACACGAGACAAAGAGGCCAACATACGCATCATCAACTGTTCAGCTGGCATCTCTAACGAGAAAATAAGTACGGGCTTCTCTTGTTGCATGGCCGCATTTTCACACAAGTTCATCGCAAAGGTCGTTTTACCCATCGATGGACGCGCTGCGACAATCACCAAATCAGAGCCTTGCAAACCTGCGGTTTTCTTATTGAGATCGGTGAAACCGGTATCGACCCCCGTAACACCATCTTGTGGCGTTTTATACAACAACTCGATACGTTCTAACGTCTTTTCGAGGATGTTGTCGACGTTTTGTGGTCCTTCGTTTTCACTAGTTCGAGACTCGGCGATAGCAAAAACTTTACTCTCCGCCATGTCTATTAAATCTTCAGAACTACGACCTTGAGGGTCATAGCCCGCGTCCGCAATTTCATTCGCGACACCAATAAGGCCACGAACAATCGCACGCTCAGCGACAATATCAGCATACGCATTGATGTTAGCTGCACTTGGCGTATTCTTCGCCAAGTCAGCGAGGTAAGCAAAACCGCCTACATCTTCTAACAACTCATGACGCTCTAGATATTCCGATAAAGTAATAAGATCGAGAGGTTTACCCGCTTCAAGAATGGTTTTTACACCTTCAAAAATCAGGCGGTGTGGACGACTATAGAAATCACTGCTCACAACACGTTCGGCAACGGTGTCCCAACGTTCATTATCCAGTAAAAGACCACCAATTACTGATTGCTCGGCTTCTAGTGAGTGAGGTGGCACTTTGATTGCGTCGACCTGACTGTCTGAAGGTTTGCGATTTCTGTTTTCCGCCATGACTTTGCTCGATAACTACTATTGACCCACGATTATAACCTTAACCTAACTGAGATGCTTCCCCGAAGCGACAATTACTTGTTAAGAAATCATCATGTGAACCACCCGGGTAATAGCCTGGTTCTTCCGCCTAGCTCTAATAAAAATTAACCTACCATTGACCCAACCAAATATCTGTATCAGTATCATGCCCCTCCTTTTTGATTACGTTCGAGGTTGATGTGTCCCGATACTGGTTACTTAGCTTTAGCCTACTGTGCGCTAGTGCATCGTATGCTGACGAATCAGTACAGCCAGAGCAAAATATTGATGTACCCGACCCACTAAAAACCGAGGTGGAGTTCGGCTATCAAGCTCACACAGGTAACACGGACTCTCGTTCCCTGAATGCTCGTTTGAGTGCTGAATATACGTCAGGTCGACACCGTTCTAATGGTGAATGGAAGTACTACAACTTGTACAAAGACGGTGAAGAAGACAAACGCTCATCCACCTACTCCCTACAGAGTGACTACAAGTTAGGCCCTAAGACATATTTGTATGGCAGCTTTAAAGGGGTGGATTCTCGCTACAGTGCTTATTTTAAAGACTATACGTTGTCAGGTGGTTTGGGTTACCAGTTCTCCTACACTGAGAACTTCATTTTAGAGGTAGAGGTAGGCCCTGGTTTTCGCTATCAAGAGCCAAACTTAGACGAAATAGATGATGACGATATTGTCTTTCCCGATATCGTTAGAGAAGGCATTTTTCGAGGAAATATCAACACAACTTGGCATGCGTTGGATAATTTAAGTTTCGCAGCTGATATTACGTTGGTAACAGGTAGAAGTAACACACGTACTGATAGTGAACTCAGTGTAACCAATGATATTACTGAAGATATTGCACTGAAACTGGCGCACTCTCGTCAGTATCACGATAAAGTGCCTGAAGGCTTAAGCAAAGCGGACAGCGTATTTTCCGTTAATTTACTTTTCGCTTTTTAACCCTTTTTCTCTCAGTTTTAGAAATAAAAAAAGCACCTCCAAGGAGGTGCTTTTTAGTATTTCGTCTTGATACTGAATTACTCAGCAGCAACAACTTGTAGGTTCACAGTTGCGAAAACTTCAGAGTGAAGTTGAACGCTGATCTCGAACTCACCAGTTGTACGTAGAGCACCTTCAGGAAGGCGAACTTCGCTCTTAGCAACTTCAACGCCTGCAGCTGTGATAGCGTCAGCGATGTCACGAGTACCGATAGAACCGAATAGTTTGCCTTCGTCACCAGCTTTAGAAGCGATAACTACAGCTTCTAGAGCGTTAACTTTCTCTGCGCGAGCTTCTGCAGCAGCTAGTTGCTCAGCAACTTTAGCTTCTAGTTCAGCACGACGAGCTTCAAACATTTCAACGTTAGCTTTAGTTGCCATAACTGCTTTACCTTGTGGGATAAGGAAGTTACGAGCGTAGCCAGATTTAACGTTTGCAGTATCGCCAAGACCACCTAGGTTACCAATTTTATCAAGTAGAATAACTTGCATTGCTTAATCCTCTTTCTTAATAAAATGAACCGATTACTGATGCTTGTCAGTGTACGGTAGTAGAGCTAGGTAGCGTGAACGCTTGATAGCACGTGCTAGTTGACGCTGGTACTTAGCGCTTGTACCAGTGATACGGCTAGGTACGATTTTACCAGCTTCAGTGATGTAGTTTTTAAGAGTTGCTACGTCTTTGTAATCAATCTCTTGTACGCCTTCTGCAGTGAAACGGCAGAATTTACGACGACGGAAGAAACGAGCCATGGGCTATCTCCTGATCTTAAATTTGAGTAATGTTGTCGGCGTGTAACACTAATTTTCCCACGCCATTTCGGCCGGTTTGATAAGTGACAAAACCACTTACCTTAATGTTACTGCCTTGAACTAAATTCTGAGTTAGTGCTTGTGACCCAAGCCCGCTGACGACTACCGGCATACGACAATAAACTTGTCGAGGTAAGTCAGCTTCGATAATAGTAGAGCGATGCTCCAGCCAAAACCGACAGTGTTCAATGCCACCAGGGCTTTTACTACGAATGGGCGGTTTGGCAATGGTGCCGCTCAGCTCCATTCGATTGGCCATAAGAAAACTTACTCAGCAGCTTCTGACTTAGCTTCAGGCTTAGCTTCAGAACGCTCTTCACGACGTGGAGCACGCTCTTCTTTTTGCTTAAGCATGATAGATTGCTCAGTGATCGCTGCTTTAGTACGCATGATCATGTTACGTAGAACTGCATCGTTGAAACGGAAAGCAGTTTCTAGCTCATCAATTACAGCTTGGTCAGCTTCAACGTTCATAAGAACGTAGTGAGCTTTGTGAAGCTTGTTGATTGGGTAAGCCAGTTGACGACGGCCCCAGTCTTCTAGACGGTGGATTTTACCGCCAGCTTCAGTGATTGAACCAGTGTAACGCTCGATCATGCCAGCAACTTGCTCGCTTTGATCTGGGTGCACCATGAATACGATTTCGTAATGACGCATTGGTTGCTCCTTACGGATTATTCAGCTTCCACAAATGGCTCAGTCGTCCAGAGGAAGCAAGGAACTAAAGATAATTGACTGAGTTTAAGGAGCACGAATAGTACAGAAAGGGCGTAAAATAGGCAAGTGATTATTTGCTCATCGCAGCGGATATTTAATTTCTTCTAATACTAGAAAACACAAAGGCTGCCAACAACCTGGCAGCCTTTAAAATCAGTGTGTTATTGCGCTGGCTTATCGGTGCTTATTTAACTTCAGTCAGTTCAGCGCGCATTTGATCGATCACTTGTTTGTAATCTGGCTCACCGAAAATCGCCGAGCCTGCGACAAACATGTCTGCGCCCGCTTCTGCAATTTCACGAATGTTGTCAACCTTCACACCGCCATCGATTTCTAAGCGGATATCACGGCCAGACTCGTCAATCATCTTACGAACGGCACGCAGTTTATCTAGTGTATGAGGAATGAATGATTGACCACCAAAACCAGGGTTTACCGACATCAGTAGAATCATGTCGACTTTATCCATAATAAACTCAAGACTTGCAAGTGGCGTTGCTGGGTTTAGTACCACACCAGCCTGACAGCCGTGCTCTTTAATTAACTGCAGTGTACGGTCTACATGATCAGAAGCTTCTACATGGAACGTAATCATCGACGCACCCGCTTTTGCGAAATCAGGAATAATACGGTCAACGGGTTTCACCATTAGGTGAACATCGATTGGCGCTGTGATGCCATAATCGCGTAGTGCTTTACACACAGGCGCACCAAAAGTCAGGTTTGGTACATAGTGGTTATCCATAACGTCGAAATGCACCACATCCGCACCCGCTGCGAGTACTTTTTCTACATCTTCACCGAGACGAGCAAAATCTGCCGATAAAATGGATGGAGCAATAAGAAAATCTTTCATACCTGACCTCAGTAGTAATGAGCAAACAATCTGCGCGCAATTCTACCGAAGCCAGTGGGGAGATCCACTATTTAGATATAATAGTGTGAGAATTAAGAGCTTGATTTATCCATGTCTGGGGCATGAAAAAGCGCAAGTAGCTCATCAACTTTATTACGACCGTTACCATTACGGCTAATGGTACGCTTTACTTTTACCACATTAAGATCCGCACCGTGATACAACCGACGTGTCAAGGTAGTGTCGTGGTTAGAAATCAACACAGGAATGCCACGTTCAGTCGCTGTTCTTTCAGCAATGTCTGCTAATGCAGCTTGGTCGTCCAACGTGAAACCATTACCTGCGTATGAGGTGAAATTTGCCGTATTTGAAAGCGGCGCATAAGGTGGATCGCAATACACGACGCTCCCTTTGCGCGCACGACGAAATGTTTCAGGATAACCTTCACAAACGAACGTAGCTTTTTTGGCTTTTTCTGCAAAAAACTCCAATTCCGCCTCAGGGAAATACGGCTTTTTGTAAGAGCCAAACGGTACATTGAAGCCACCTTTTTTGTTGTAACGGCATAGGCCATTAAAACCAAAGCGGTTCATGTACAAAAACGCTAAAGAGCGGTACATCACGTCATCGGTTTTATTAAATTCAGCGCGAATGTGTAGGTAGGCTTCTTTGCGGTTGTTCTCAGCGACAAACCAACGCTTCGCTTCAGAGATATACTCTTCAGGGCGTTCTTTCAGCAGGTTGTACAGATTGATCAAATCTGGATTGATATCTGCAAGTAGATAATGGTCATAATCGGTATTCAGAAACACTGAGCCCGCACCAACAAAAGGTTCAACTAGCTTTCGAGCCGGCGGCAAATGACGTTGGATGTCTTCAACCAGTCCGTATTTTCCTCCTGCCCATTTAAGAAAGGCTCGTTGCTTTTTCATCTACTGCTCTATCTATCGACCAAAAATTAAGGCTGCGGAATGTAACATATTTTTCAGGGAAGCTCAGGTTTATTTCACTCGTTCAATTTCACGGTGAACCTGACGGAGTGATTTTGCCCAAGGACTCACCGACTTAACCGAATCTGGCAAGCTTGCGACGGCATCACGAGCCATTTGAATTGTCGGATAATCTTGATATGTGATGATATACCACTCGGTGTCATTACGAACGGTAGGATAAATTCGCACTTGATTATTCAGTTTATGCTCATTGAGAAAGGATTGTACATCTTCCATTGAGGTCATAGCTGCGAGTTGTAAAGTATAAGCTCTTGGCGATAGCGCTTTTAGTTCTTCACGAGCAAATGAAAACTTCACAACAGGTTGGTTTGCCTCACCCTCTTCTGACTGAGCAGGTGCTTGCGCCATATCTTGATTCGGTTTTACGACTTTAATCAAAGGAGAGCTAGTTTCATCGGCGGTTTCTGTTTTCTCAGTACCTACGACGTCATCAATCGCTTTTGTGTCTGCTGAATCAGTTTTACCTTCAAGCAATGCATCGACCACATTCGACTCAATCACCACTCTTTGTTGATTGTCATCACTGCCTACGCTCGCTACTTCTTCTGTCACTGCTGGCGGTAATGAATCAGAATCATCAACCGCACCAGAGTTATCAAGACTGCTAGAGCCATCGGTTACAGGTTGCAGTGAAGATTGCGCTGCACTGATTACTGACTCTTCAAAAGTTGGAATAGCCGTTTGCTCTAAACCACCAGCAATTTGCTGCGCTTTATCATCAGGACTTGGTTGACTAAGCATCCACCAATAGCCACCCGCAGCAAGCAACAGTAATACTAATACCACCAACGCAATATTCAGGGGTGAACCGACAATCGAGCGGATAATGATCCTTTTTTCCACTTTCATCTCTCCTAACGCCATGATGTCACCCGGTACTGGGTCGACTTTTTTAAATGCATCTCTAACCCGTTTCTCAGACTCATCATCGACGTAGCGCGCAACAAGTGACTCAAAGAAACGACGAGCTTCCACTTCGGACAACATATCAATATCAAGCTCAACAGGCTTTATCTCTTGTCCATAACTGAGACGTGCTAGCAAACCTTCTAAACGTCCAGACTGTGTAAACAGTAGGATATTGATGGTCCAATTTGGCTTATGGTGCGCCTCTAAGACCAGCATCCAAAGCTCAGAGATAAGTGTCTCACTCAATAAATGCGCATCATCTACAACAATTGCAATGTCACACGGCTCATCACCTAAAAGCCTTTCAAGGCTATCAAGTAAAGGCTCTTGCTGATTAAACAATGCGTCTGAAACCAGTTGACTCAAAATAAGGACGCGATGCTGCACATCGTCTTGATTAGAATGACAAAGTAACAAACATTGATTCTTGTTACTGGCACCCACTTCAAGGTATCGCTGCGCTAACCAAGATTTCCCATACCCATCATGACCATTAATCGCAATGAGATTGGAACCAAAGTTAGTCAATAGACCTAATCTATCAAGCAACTCGATTTGAGAATCTAATTCCAGTACGTGAGCAACACTCATCTAATAACCTTAATACACTACAAGAATGACGCCCAAAGGCGCCATTACAAGGTTAAATATCGCGACCGAAGTCTATTGCCTGTTTGAGTACGTCTTGCGTCGTATCAGCAATTACCTCGGCAGTGCCAATGCCTGTAGGCAAAACCAATCGTAATTGACCAGAGAGGACTTTCTTATCTCGCATCATGTGCTTGATGAAGTCATCGAAATTCATACTGTCTGGAGTATGCACAGGCAGTTTTGCACGACGCAAAATCGCAACAATACGCTCAAATTGCTCTTCCGAGATCAGACCGCGTAGATGCGACGTTTTAGCCGCCATAACAGTGCCGGAAGATACCGCTTCACCATGCAGCCAATTGCCATAGCCAAGTTCCGCTTCAATCGCATGACCAAAGGTGTGACCTAAGTTAAGCAAAGCACGGATGCCCGACTCTTTCTCATCCTGAGCCACCACTTCCGCTTTTATTTCACAGCAACGTGCGATCGCATAAGTTAGTGCTTCTTCATCCAACGCATACAAGCGCTCAAGATTGTCTTCTAACCATACAAAAAAATCTGCATCGTAAATAATGCCGTACTTAATGACTTCGGCGATACCCGCAGCGAACTCACGTTCAGGCAACGTCGACAGGCAGTTGGTATCAATGATCACGGCTTTAGGTTGGTAAAACGCACCTATCATGTTCTTACCCAACGGATGGTTAACCGCGGTTTTTCCACCAACCGAAGAGTCCACTTGGGATAGTAATGTGGTCGGTATTTGAATAAAGTCGACCCCACGCTGGTAACAGGCAGAAGCAAAACCCACAAGGTCGCCAATAACGCCACCACCTAACGCGATGATCACAACATCACGAGCATAACTCCCTTCCAGTAAAAAGTTCATTACTTGATTAAATACATCCAAGTTTTTGTACTGTTCACCGTCAGGCAATTCTAACAAGGATGCACTATAACCGAGCTGCTCGAGTTGCTTTAAAATTTTGTCTGCATACAAAGGTGCCACTGTGACATTACTGATCACAACAACTTTTTGTTTTGCATTTTTGTTTGAGAGAACTTGAGAGAGGTACGCCGGGTCCTCAAATAACCCGGCGCCAATAGAGATTGGGTAGCTACGCTCAGCTAGGTTGACCGTAATCCGTTCCATCGGTTTGCTCCAATTAAAAAAAAGATAAAGACTTATCTCTCTTCTAGCATTTTTACGATCTGGTTGGCTACCACTTTTGCACTTTGATCGTCAGTGCGAACAGTGTAATCCGCTACTTCTTCATATAAAGGATTACGTTCTTCAGCTAATTGCTCCAGTACTTCGCGAGGGTTATCCGTTTGAAGTAAAGGACGCTTCTTGTCGCGGTTTGTACGCGCAAGTTGCTTTTCAATCGTCGTTTCTAAGTAAACAACAACACCACGTGCCGAAAGACGATTGCGGTTTTCTTTGCTCTTAACAGAGCCACCGCCAGTCGCAAGCACGATGCCTTGCTCTTGTGTTAGGTCTTCAAGTACCGCTTCTTCACGCTTGCGGAAGCCTTCTTCACCTTCTACATCAAAAACCCAAGAGATGTCTGCACCAGTGCGTTCTTCGATCACTGTATCGGAGTCAACAAACTCCATATGCAGTTGCTGTGCTAGATGTCTACCAATTGTACTTTTGCCGGCGCCCATTGGGCCAACAAGGAAAATATTACGTTTCTCAGCCATGTTTAGCAGTAATTTACAACATTGATTCAATAAGATCGCCACAAGAAAACACAGCTAAACTGCTGTTCTACAAGGCTTGTGGCACCAGTTCCTCACAGATAATTCGTGATAAGACCCGAAATTATCCAAGCATGGTGCCACTATTGCAACTTTATTTTTGATTTAATCAGTTTTTCCCGAGACAGAACTACTGAATCACCACCTTAGGCGTGACGAAAATTAACAGCTCACTTTTGCCAACATTCTCATAACTTCGACGAAAAAGAGCACCTAATAGCGGCAGGTCGCCCAACAAAGGTACTTTGTCCACCGAGTTAGTAATGCTGTGCTGAAAAATACCACCAAGAACGACCGTTTCACCGTTATTCACTAACACTTGCGTCCCGATACGTTGAGTATCAATCGCAACAGCTTCACCAGTGCCTGTCTTCACGACTTGTCCAGGTCTATCTTGCGTGACACTTAAATCCAACACTAAGCGGTTATCCGGTGTGATTTGCGGGGTCACTTTCAAACTTAATACCGCCTTTTTGAACGTCACCGTCGTTGCACCACTTGATGATGACTCAAGATAAGGAATCTCTGTACCTTGTTCAATATAGGCAGGCTTCTTATTGGTAGTGATCAAACGTGGGCTCGAGATAATCTCAGCTTTAGACTCTTGTTGCAGAGCAGAAAGCTCAAGATCCAACAAGGTGTCTGAACCTAACTTTGCGACCTGAAAAGCAATGCTGGTCGCATTCGGGCTGGTTGCAGCTAAGTTTACATTTAGGAAGTCATCGATCCCTACTCCATCACCGTCACCACCGTCATCACCCCCTTCTCCATTATAGAGACCGATCGTGGCGAGGTTGTTCTCAATAGAACCGCCCACTGTATTACTGCCATTAATAGACGTAAAACCCCAACGAATCCCTAACTCGTCCATGTTACCTTCATTGATGGTCACAATACGCGCCTCAATTTGAACCTGTTTAACTGGAATATCCAAAGACTCAATAATTTCTCGAATCACCTCGATGTTTTCAGGTAACTCTCTAATCAATAACGAGTTAGTTCGCTCATCAATGGTCATACTGCCGCGCTCTGACAGCATGCTGATATTTCCTTCACCATTGATCATCTCCGCAATGTCTGATGCTTTAGCAAAATTAACTTTGATGATTTCAGATGAAAGCTCTCCCATTTCTTCCGTAAGTTTTTGTTTTTCTAACTGCTGCTTCTCACGCAAGTCCAGCTCATCAGTCGGAGCAACTAAAATCACGTTGCCATCAACACGCTTATCTAACCCCTTAACTTGCAAAATAGTATCCAGCACTTGCTGCCAAGGGACACCATCAAGACGAAGCGTGAGGTTGCCTTCTACAGAGTCGGAGACAACCAAATTGAATTGGTTGTAATCAGCAATAAGCTGCAAGACGTTTCGCACAGGAATATCTTGGAAGTTAATCGAAATAAGCTTACCTTCTCTTTCTAAAATGCTTTTATCTGGGGCTTTCTCATTGGGTTTGATCTTCGCTACTTTGATTTCCAAAAAACGCCCCGTTAAACGGTAATCATGCATGTATTCTTCATTGATGTGCGCAACCAAGCGCGTCGTCGAGGTGTCGCGAAACACTTCTACGCTCTCAACCACAGTCGAAAAGTCTTTCACGTCTAGGAGATACAATTGCTCGTCTTTTACTGAAGTGTTAAGCAAATCGATACTTAACCCTTCCTGTACACGCTTGATATCTACAATCGCGGCCGGTGACGCCAATTCGACGACAATCACGGCGTCTTTATCTTTATTAGTTCGAAAGTCGATACTTTTTAGGGCATTGGACGAAACTTCTTCAGCTGCCGCTAAAGGGGCTAAAAATACAAACAACCATAAGGAGAAGAGCCCAGTAAGTATCCTTTGTGTACGTGTTAATCCTTGTCTCATTTTCATTACTCAATATCAAAAATAAATGGGGCTATCTCAAAGCCAACTTAACTTTACGTTTTTGCCAACATCCTAAGCCGTCGGGCAACGTTTCATTAATCAACAAGTAGGAGTGGCTGACATGGGTCACTTTGCCATTATTGCGTCCGAGGTATTGACCCGGCTTAACTTTATAGACGGTGCCATTGGGAGCCTGAACAAGGCCAGAAACCGTGTTATCCATGCCCATGACACCTTTCAAACGTAATTGGCTTAATGGGAATTTTTCTAATTTACCAGTTCGCCTTCTTGAGGGCGGTTGCCAACAATCTTTTCTTGCAACTGGCTGAGTCGCGATAGTGGCTTCTTTGGGTAATTCAAAGGGTGCACGCTGTACTTCCGGTGCGTACGTGACTGCAACATATTTGTCTGCGGGCTTAAGCTTCTCGACCTCTCGACGCGCCTGTGTTTCCACTCCTCGAATAAAATCCGTCAATGATTCATCATTCGCCTGGCAACCCATCAATAGAGAACCCATCAGTACCAGCAACAAAGACTTACTTGTCATTTTTCGTCTCCTCCGGCTTAAACTGATAGGTGTTAGCGCGCACCCGAAAGTGCAGGGTTTCACTCTCTTGGCTGACACGTTGCCAAGTCACATCTTTAAACGTGATGATTCGAGGTAGCGTCGCTATCGCCTGAGAAAAATGGCCGATGTCATGAAAGTCGCCCGTTAACTCTATGTTTAAAGGAAGACGATAAAGGAAGTGCTCTGATTGTTTTTCGCCCCAGTCGATTCGGGTGAAAGTCAGCTTATTGTCGATGCCAAGCTCATTCACTGAAGCGAGCATTGTAGCCAGCTCTTTTTGCGCAGGCAGTTGTTGCAGTAATAACTCGTAACGAGTGGTAAGTTCATCCAATTGAGATTGAAGCTGAGGCAACGCTGCCACTTTGTTCGCTTTGATCTTCAATGCCACCTTGAGTGTCTGCTCCTGCTGGATCAAGTGATTCAACTGTTCTTCTTTCGGTTTAAGGTAAAACCAATAACCTAAGCCTTGAATCGCCATGATCAGAAGCGCGATTACTACAATCTGGGGCAACAATGGCCACTCGGCCATTTCATCTATTTCGAGATCCTGCCAATCAACCACGTTGAGCCTCCAATTTCTTCTCCGTTACTTTGAACATGAAAGACACTTTGAATGTTTGAAACTCTTTCCCAAAACGGGCTTTGCCGTGAACGATGGAATGCATTTCTACGTCGTTCAACTTGGCCGAGCGCTCCATGTTGTCCAGCATCGTGGCAAGTTTTGGAGTGCTATCTGAGATCCCAGAGATCTCAATTTCCAGATCATTCATTTTGATCTTGTCGACATATACACCTTCAGGGATAACGGCAGGCATTAAGTTCATGAACTCGGTCGTTTTGTTTCGTCCGTTTTGTAAACCTTCAACGACCTTTAGACGTTCGAGGATTTTGCTGTGCTCTTGCTCTGCAATTTTCATTGCTTCAATACGCTGGTCGAGTTCGGCAATGTAGTGAGTGAGGTAATCGAGCCGATCCTGTTGTTGATCTTGTTGGTACTCAAAAAACTTTCCAATACCCCACTGGATGCCAACAGCGACCAACATGCCTAATGCGACCAAACTGATGAAACGACGTCGGTGCTCTTCTCTTTGATTCTCTCGCCAAGGAAGTAAATTAATGCGATAAAGCACGGGCGCCTCCTAGCCAATGAATGCCACGAACGGCCAGTCCGGCTGCTGTTGAGAAATGCTGCCAATCCACAGCACGACGCTTACGCTTAGACACCTTCATCTCAAATAGCCCTAGCGGATTTAGCAATTCACACTCTAACGACAATTGTTGAGACAACTCCTCTGCGAGCATGGGAGTGGAGGCCCCTTCCCCTGATAACCAGATACCCTTGATGTTTTGTGAGCCATTGATTGAGGTATAGAGCTGCATCTGGCGCTTTACTCGCTCTATGATTTGACGGTTAAACAGCTCTGTTTTCTCCTGAGCATCATCGGACAGAAAATCGACTGGAGAAGCGCTGTTTGCTCCGCGTGTGCCGTAAGCAAACTCTTTGTGAAACAGTTCACCTTGTTCGGTAAACATGGTGAAGGAGCTCGATAAGGTGCCAATATCGAGTAAGCAGTATTTGTTTTTGTCAGGAAAGCGATCGGCGGTGAGCTTCCAGATATGACCAAGGCTTTGCGAATGCACGTCCACTAAAACAGGTTTTAGTCCGGACTTTTGTAATGCATCGACTCGGCCTTCTACCACATCTTTTCTTGTCGCAAACACTTGATAGCTATCACTGCCACTCTGCCCGCCCTCAGCGCGAAGACGAACGAAGTCTAAACTCAGCTCTTCGACAGGGAATGGCGATTGATGAGAAAAGGCTTGTATCACTGCAAACTCAACTTCACTCTCTTCAAGATTTTGTTCTATTTGCAGTTTCTTGCTAATTACCGAGTTATCAGGAACTGAAATCGCAACTTTTTTAGCGCCAAAAGGCAGTTCTTTTTTTATCTGCTTGAGGGTCTTTACAATTTCTTGATGATTTATGGTGTTATTTTCAGCGACAATACCTTCCTTTAGTAATATTTCTTTGTAACCCAACAGAGCGTAATTGTTGCCTGTGGGTTTAAGTACTACGGCTTTGAGGCTGTTATGGCCTATATCGATGCCGGTAACGATTAGCTTATCCATCTCTTACTCTCGCTCCGAAATTTCTTCGTGCAAAGGTTGTTATTAGCATCCAAATAAGAGTTAATATCTCTTATGTGCTAAATTTTTGACCTAAGAGTACAAGGGTTTGCCGTTACACAGCCTCAACCAATCAGGGATTCTCCGGTGAAGTTCATAAAGCGTTTATTATTTTTAACATTGATTTGCATAATTCTTGGAGTCACCACAATATTTGGCTTCTATCAGTACGTGAAGCCTGAATTGCCAGATGTTGCAACTCTAAAAGACGTTGAATTACAAACACCTATGAAGGTGTTTAGTCAAGACGGGAAGCTGATCGCACAGTTCGGTGAAAAGCGTCGTATTCCTGTTACTTATGACGAAATTCCTCAAGACTTAATTCACGCGCTCATCGCAACCGAAGATAGCCGTTTCTACGAGCATCCCGGTATCGACCCTATCGGCATCACTCGTGCAGCTGTTGTTGTTGCGGTTTCAGGCTCGGCTAAACAGGGTGCAAGTACGATTACGCAACAGCTAGCTCGTAACTTCTTCTTATCTAATGAGAAGAAGATCATGCGTAAGATTAAAGAGATTTTTATTGCTATCCATATTGAGCAGCTTTTAAGTAAGCAAGAAATCATGGAGCTTTATGTCAATAAAATCTTCCTTGGTTACCGCTCATATGGCTTTGGTGCTGCCGCTCAAGTGTATTTTGGCAAGAGCCTTGATGAATTGACGTTAAGTGAGATTGCAACACTCGCTGGTATGCCAAAAGCGCCATCAACCATGAACCCAATTTACTCTCTTGAGCGTGCAACAAAACGCCGTAACGTTGTATTAATGCGAATGCTTGATGAGAAATACATTACACAAGAGCAGTATGACGAAGCACGCAATGAACCTATCGTGGCGCGTTATCATAGCGCTGAGATTGAGCTTTCCGCACCTTACGTAGCAGAGTTGGCTCGTGCATGGGCAGTAAAAGAATACGGTGAAGAAGAAGCTTACACCTCTGGCTTGAATATCTACATGACTGTGGATTCTAAACTGCAAGATGCTGCAAATACGTCTGCGGTAAATAACCTCTTGTCATACGATGAACGTCACGGCTACCGTGGTGCAGAAAGTGTGCTTTGGAAAGAAGGGGAAGCGGCCTGGGACAATGAGCAAATAGAAAAGCACCTGAAGAAACAGCCAACTTATGGTGACCTTTACCCTGCGGTTGTGACGAAAGTCGATGATAAGACGGCGCAAGTATGGGTTAAGAACCATGAAGAGCAAACCATCCCTTGGACTGGAATGCACTGGGCACGTAAGTACATTACTGATAACCGCCAAGGCTCAACACCAAAGTCAGCGCATGATGTGCTAGCGACAGGTCAACAAGTTTGGGTTCGCGAAGTAAGTGAAACCGATGAAGATGACAACACAACACTGAGCTGGAAACTGAGCCAAGTGCCGACAGCAAACACCGCGTTTGTTGCGATGAACCCAGAAAATGGCGCGATATTGTCGCTGGTTGGTGGTTTCAACTTTGTTCACAGCAAGTTTAACCGTGCAACCATGTCAGTACGTCAGGTTGGTTCAAGTATCAAGCCTTTCATCTACTCGGCAGCAATTGACAAAGGGCTGACTCTAGCCACTTTGATTAACGATGCGCCGATTAACAAGTGGGATGCAGGTTCGGGTTCAGCTTGGCGACCAAAAAACTCACCACCAACTTATGGTGGTCCAACGCGTCTTCGCCTCGGCTTAGCTCAATCAAAAAACGTCATGGCAGTGCGTACACTCCGTGAAGTTGGCCTCGAGGAGACACGTCAGTACCTTACTCGTTTCGGTTTTGATATTAACCAAGTACCACGTTCAGAGACCATCGCGCTCGGTGCTGGTAGCTTAACACCAATGAAAGTAGCACAAGGCTACTCTGTATTTGCGAACGGAGGTTATTACGTCGAACCGTTCTACGTAGAACGCGTGGAAGATGCATTCGGTGAAGTGCTGTTTAAAGCGAATCCAAAGAGCGTTTGTCATAAGGATTGTCCGCAAATGAGCGAGCAGCCAGAAAATCGCTACGCTGATGAATTTGGCGAACAAGACGTCGCAATTGATGGCCTAGCAACAGACAATGCCCTTGAAAATGATGAACCTCAATATGCACCGCAAGTTATCTCTGAACAGAATGCATTCTTAATGCGTGAGATGATGTACAGCAACATTTGGGGTGGCGGTAACTGGCGTGAAGGCACAGGTTGGAATGGTACAGGCTGGCGCGCGCAAAAACTTGGTCGTCGTGATATCGGGGGTAAAACGGGTACAACGAATGATTCCAAGGATGCTTGGTACAATGGCTATGGACCTGGTGTCGTTGCGATAGCTTGGGTTGGCTTTGATGATCACTCACGTGCACTTGGCCGCACCACAGTTAACAGCAACCTAGGGCAAGGCCAAATTTCTGGTGCCGAGTCGGGTGCGAAAACCGCAGAGCCTGCTTGGATTGACTTCATGCGTGTTGCGCTAGAAGGGACGCCGGAGCAAGGTAAAAATATTCCAGAGGATATTATTCGAGTTCGTATTGATCGCAACAGCGGTATGCTAACGCACAAAGTAGATAGCACATCAATGTTCGAATATTTTGAAAAAGGCACGGAGCCTACCGAATACGCTGGCGACCGTTTAGAAGATAGTATTTATTCTTCAGGCTCTGGCGCAGAAGAACTGTTCTAAATCACAAAAGCACAAGGGAGAGCATCAAGCTCTCCCTTTTTTATTTCTGCTTTTTATGCTGCAGCATTCAATGATGGATAAGAAGCCAACACCTCTTTAATCTTCGCTGCTAAAGCTTCAAACCTAGCTCGTAATGGTGAGCCCGGACGGTATACGAGAACGATATTACGCGAGGGGGTTGGGTTAACAGCTGGTACGTAGCATACGCCATCTTTTTGCTTCTCATTAGGGATAGAAAGCTGAGGCAATAACGTAATCCCCGCACCGGCAGCAACCATGTTGCGTAACGTCTCCAAGCTGGTGGCTTTAAAACGCTCATCGTCTTTTGCACCAGCGGCAAAACAAAAACCTAACGCTTGATCTCTCAGACAGTGGCCGTCTCCCAACGCTAAAACGGTTTTACCATTCAGCTCCAACATATCAACATGGTCGAGAGAGGCCCACTCGTGGTCACATGGCACTGCGACACTTAATGGCTCTTGATACACTTCGATCTCTTTAAATGGCGCAGTTTCATCAACCGAAGCTAAAACTAAGCAATCTAGTTTACCTTCTTCCAATTGACGCACTAATTGATGTGTCTGAGCTTCGTGCAGAAATAGCTCCAGCTCAGGAAATGCTTCTTTTATCTGCGGCAGAATTTTGGGTAATAGATAAGGCCCAACCGTCGGGATGAAACCAATATGCATCGGTCCAGTCATGGCTCCGCTTTGACCGCTTGCCATATCTCTGAAGGTTTTCACTTCACTTAAGATGCGTTTAGCCTGCTCCACCAGCTGTAACCCTGAATCGGTAAACAAAACACGTCGGCTGCTTCGCTCTAAAAGCGTGGTCCCGAGTTCATCCTCTAGTTTACGAATTTGCCCACTCAGTGTTGGCTGACTAACAAAACATGCCTCTGCCGCTTTGCGAAAGTGCTTATGTTCCGCAAGTGCAACTAAGTACTCAAAATCTCGAATATTCATACTTCACGCTTCGCTTCTATAACAATAGCTAATACCTATCAAAACCATAACACCAAACGATTAGAGCTATCAAAGGATTTTTACAATAATGGGCTCAACAAAACGAAACAGAGCGACGAAAAACGCTAAGCTCTATACGCATAATTTAAAATAGTTAAAGGAAATCATTATGTTTGTATCTAAAGAAGGTCAACAAGTCCCTCAAGTTACTTTTCCAGTTCGTCAAGGTGACGCTTGGGTGAATGTAACGACCGATGAGCTATTTAAAGGTAAGACCGTCATCGTATTTAGCTTACCGGGTGCATTTACTCCAACCTGTTCATCAAGCCATCTACCTCGTTACAACGAATTGTTCCCTGTATTTAAAGAGCACGGAGTGGATGAGATTATTTGTGTCTCGGTCAATGATACGTTCGTGATGAATGCATGGAAACAAGACCAAGAAGCAGAAAACATTACCTTCATCCCGGATGGTAATGGTGAATTCACCGATGGCATGGGTATGTTAGTGGATAAAAATGACATCGGCTTTGGCAAACGTTCATGGCGTTACAGCATGCTAGTAAAAGATGGCGTAGTGGAAAAAATGTTCATTGAGCCAAACGAACCAGGCGACCCATTCAAGGTGTCAGACGCAGATACGATGCTGAACTACATAGCGCCTGACTACAAAACGCAAGAATCCATCACGGTGTTCACTAAACCAGGCTGCCCTTTCTGTATGAAAGCGAAACAAAATCTAATTGACCACGGTCTTCAATATGAAGAAGTAATTCTGGGTAAAGACGCAACAACAGTTAGTCTACGAGCTATATCTGGTCGCACGACTGTTCCACAAGTCTTTATCGGTGGCAAGCACATCGGCGGTAGCGAAGAGCTAGAAGCGTATCTAGGCTAAGCTGTCCATAGCCTACACCCTCGGTCTCCGGTGCCTTTTGGCTCGGAGGCCAACCCTAAACCACTTCTTCTACTAGTCTAGATAAGTAGTCATCTGCCAATAAGGTGACTACTTATCCAGATTCAACTATCCAATTCACTCTCCAAGCTCAATGTAGCTAGCTTGGCTTAAAACAAAAGCGAGAGTTCACGATGAAACAAGTTAATGTCGACGTAGCGATTATTGGTGGCGGGACGGCTGGTCTTGGTGCTTATCGAGCAGCAAAAGCTCATACCAACAGCGTGGTAATGATTGAGGGCGGTCCCTACGGAACAACCTGTGCTCGTGTCGGATGCATGCCGTCTAAGCTGTTAATTGCGGCAGCAGAAAGTGTTCATCAAATCGAAAAAGCACCTGGATTTGGGATACACCCGCAAGGTGAAGTACGAATTAACGGACGAGAAGTTATGGATCGTGTAAAGCGCGAACGCGATCGTTTTGTTGGCTTTGTGCTTGAAAGTGTCGATGATATTCCCGCTGAAGACAAACTATCGGGCTACGCGAAGTTTGCCGATGACCACACTCTCATCATAGATGATCATACTCAGGTCACCGCACAGCGCATTGTTATTGCGACAGGATCTCGTCCAGCATATCCGGCAGCTTGGAATGAACTGGGTGATCGCCTAGTGATTAACGATGATGTATTTGACTGGGATGACTTACCAGAGTCCGTGGCAGTATTTGGCCCAGGAGTCATCGGCCTTGAATTGGGTCAGGCTTTACACCGCCTAGGAGTAAACGTGAAGCTCTTTGGCCTTGGAGGACAAGTGGGCCCACTGACAGACCCAGAGGTGATGGCGTATGCAGATAAAGCCTTTAAGGAAGAGTTCTACCTTGATGCAGATGTAAAAGTCGAAAGTATGAAACGCATTGCTTCGTCAGACAATGACGGCGAAGACAAGGTCGAAATCCAATTCATCAACCATGATGGTGAATTAGAAACTTTCGTTGTCGATTACGTATTGGCCGCAACGGGTCGTCGTCCAAACGTCGATAAGCTGGCGATCGAGAACACCAATGTGGCTCTCGATGAACGTGGCGTACCAACGGCGGATCACTACACATTGCAAACTTCGGTAGAGAGCATCTTCATCGCAGGTGATGCAAGTAACCAAATTCCACTGCTGCACGAAGCCGCTGACCAAGGCCGTATTGCTGGAGACAACGCAGGCCGTTTCCCAGATATTCGTGCGGGTCTGCGTCGCTCACCAATTTCAGCCGTGTTCTCCGACCCTCAAATTGCTATGGTTGGAGAAACATATAAACAACTAGAAACACGTCTAGGCACATGTGGATGTTTCGCAACCGGTGAAGTCTCGTTTGAAAATCAAGGACGTTCGCGCGTCATGCTTCGTAATAAAGGCATTCTGCATGTCTACGGAGAGCAAGGCACTGGACGTTTTTTAGGTGCAGAAATGATGGGCCCGAATGCAGAGCATCTTGCTCACCTTTTAGCATGGGCGCACCAAAATAGGATGACGATTTCTGAGATGTTAGATATGCCCTTCTATCACCCAGTGATTGAAGAAGGCGTCCGCACCGCTCTACGTGATTTGAATGCAAAACTACACTTAGGGCCAGAAATGGTGAAACATTGTCTTGACTGCGGCCCTGGCTGCTAACGCTTTCAGGCTTCTATCTAAATATAAAGCAAAGCCTCATCATCAACGAGGCTTTGCTTTGTTACTTCGGCGCAATAAAATCTCTCTTACGCTGCCATCATTGCATAGCGGCTGACCATATAAATCGCGACAACACCGATCATAAAGAACCCACCAGCGATACTCAGCGCAAGTTTCAACTCTGTCGACATCATTATATTTCCTGTTAAAGACTGACAGCACACCATACATCAATTACGTGCCACAAAGCTTTTACAAAGCTAACTTTCCATTTTTGGTTGTGTCATGGCGCTCTAAGCCCGTGTAAGAAACGCTTTCCACCATTTAGTTAGATATATAATCTGAAGCAACACTAATGGTTTGGAAAACACTATGACTTGTCGCCGCTGCGAGGAACATTGGTTTTGGAAAAAACTTGGACGTTGCCAACGATGCTTGGATCAATTGACGGTACTTTCTGTACTGTGTTGGATTGTGTGGTGGTTTACGCTCAAAGATGATCCACAAAGCATCGAGTCGATCGCTTTGATCTTTGCCGGCTTCGCTTTCAACGTTTTGTTGTTTCTACACTTATGGATGCGTTTTGTCATCTTGCCTTGGCAACGTCGAAAGGGACAAAAAAAGGCCAATAAAAAAGAGAAAAGTGACAGATAGAAAAAAGCCCCAAAACCAATGTCAGTTCTGGGGCTCTCTTAGATTCTTCTAAGAAAAAGCAGTGGTACTTTAATAGACCGGGCTTCCTCTCAAAGGTTCCAAATTTTTTCGATTTTTTTAGCGAATACTGATGTAAGTAAACAGGAAAATGACTATGTCATTGAATGCTAATAAAATCACTCCACAACTTCAGTTCATGCCACATGCGTTTTTTGGATCACTTGCTCCATTAAATTGATCTCAAGCGCTACCTCATCACATGCATGTTGACGTGGGCACTGATCGCAATCTTTCAGAACTTTCTCCGGCAGTAATGACTTCGATGTAGGTAAAAAGCTTTGCTTCATAAAGAACTCAGGCGTTCGCGTTAGAACAAAGACTTTCTTGATCGCCATCTGGCGCGCTTTCTCAACCAAATAGTTCACAATCGCACTACCCTGCCCTTGGCCTTGCCAGCCCGCTTCGATACCAAGAGAGCGTATTTCTGCCAACCCTGAGTCATACACATATAGAGAAGCGCAACCCGTCACTTCACCATGATGCTCAGCCACCGCAAAAGAGCCAATATCTCTCACGAGCTCATTACGAGAGCGCGGAAGATTCTCACCAAGGTTCGCCCAGTAAGCAACCATACCTTCCAACGTTTCAATGTCCGTCAAACGTGCAGGACGCACTTTCACCGCCGAGCTGTCACGCTGGCTCAGGCGCTTATCCGCTTGTTCTACCGCGTAAGCGACCTGGTGAGGCGAAACACCACCCAAAGCACAACGCTTTTCCAAACACGAATCGATAGTCAGGATGTCATACACATCCGCTTCAATGACCTCTGAGAAGGCTTTTAACTCTTCGATAGACAGTTCTTCTAGCGCACAACCTTTAGCAATAGCACCAACGACCGCGACACCGACGATGTGGTGAGCTTCACGGAATGGGATGCCTTTCGCCACTAAGTAATCAGCTAACTCCGTCGAGTTTGCGTAACCTTGTTTCGCCGCTTCTAGTGTGCGCTCGCCATTCACTTTAATACCGTCAAAACACAGAGCTGCCATTTCCATGCAGTCGTTCCATGTATCTAAAGCGTCAAACAACCCTTCTTTATCTTCCTGCATGTCTTTGTTGTACGCCAATGGCAAGGCTTTAACTGTCATCATCATGCTCGATAATGCGCCATAGACACGCCCTGTCTTACCACGGATCAACTCAAGTGCATCTGGGTTTTTCTTCTGTGGCATTAATGACGAACCAGATGTCACCGTATCCGCTAACTCAATGAAGTTTGACTCGCCTGAATTGTAGAAGATCATATCTTCGGCGAGACGAGAAAGGTGCAGCATAGAAATCGAAGCCACCGACATCAGCTCCATCACATGATCACGATCTGAAACCGAATCGAGTGAATTACGCGTAGCACGGTGGAAACCGAGATTATGTGCTAATTGTTCGCGATCAATCGGATAAGCCGTTCCCGCTAACGCACCCGAGCCAAGTGGACAAGTATCGAGACGCTGTAAGGCATCATTCAGACGAGAGTAGTCACGCTCGAACATTTCAACATAAGCCAAGCACCAGTGAGCAAAGGTTACAGGTTGAGCACGCTGAAGATGAGTATAGCCTGGCAATACGGTGCCTTGGTGCTGTTTAGCAACATGGACCATTTGTGCTTGTAGGCGATCTAAAGCAATCAACAATTGCTGACCTTGCTGACGACACCAAAGTTTCAAGTCTGTGGCGACTTGGTCATTCCGAGAACGCCCAGTGTGGAGTTTTTTACCTAAATCTCCCACTTTACTGATTAGCTGCTGCTCAACCCAAGAGTGGATATCTTCTGCACCAGAGCGAAGAATTTGGTGAGGGTCTTCCATCACTTCTAACTTCAGCTCATTTAAAGCAAGTTCCAGTTTTTGCTGTTCTTCTGCCGATAGCACATCAACAGAAAGCAGAGCTTTAGACCATGCGATTGAACCTACGATGTCTTGCTCAGCCAATCGGTAGTCAAAACGCAACGAATCATTGAACTCTTTAAATCTGGTGTCTGCCGCTTGGGTAAATCTTCCGCCCCATAATGCCATTGCGTCTCTCCTGATGACTATTGCTTACTCTAACGTTCTCGAATGAGTAGTAACCAATTTGATGGTCATTTGCTCACTTTTTCTTATGGGTCAACGTTACGGCAATTTCGATAAAAAATAAAGTATAAATTCAATATTTTTACATATATATTCAAGACAAATTTAGGTACCCGCTTTTAGAAACCAAAAGACCCGCCTATAAATGGCGGGTCTTTATTCAATCCAAGATGGATGTTAAGGGATTATTTCTTCTGGCTGTTCAATGCACGAATACGGCTTGATAGCGAGTAAAGACGGATGAACCCACCTGCATGGCTTTGGTCGTAAACTTCATCTTCACCAAAAGTCGCGAACTCTTCTGAATACAAGCTGTTGTCAGAACGTTTTTGCGTGACTGTCGCTTGACCTTTGTAAAGCTTAACAACCACTTCACCGTTAACGTCTTGCGCTAGCTCTTCTGAAGCAGCAAGGATCGATTTACATAGTGGCGTAAACCAACGGCCATCGTATACAAGGTGAGACGCTTTTAGACCTAGCTCCTCACGGAACTCGAATGATGATTTGTCTAGCACAAGCTGCTCTACAGCGCGCAGCGCTTCCATCATGATGGTGCCTCCCGGTGTTTCATAGCAACCACGAGACTTCATTCCAACAAGACGGTTTTCCACGATATCGATACGGCCAACACCGTGCTTAGCGCCCTTCTCGTTTAGGTAAACCAGTGCGTTGTATGGTGTCATCGCTTCACCATCAACTTCGACCACTTCACCTTTTTCTACTTTCAGCGTGACGTATTCCGCTTCATTTGGCGCTTGCTCTGGGTCGACAGTCCACACCCAGCAGTCTTCGTTTGGTGCGTTCCACGTATCTTCTAAAACGCCGCCTTCCGTCGAAATGTGCCATGCGTTTGCATCACGTGAATAGATCTTAGTAAGAGACGCAGAGCAAGGAATGTTACGCTCAGCGAGGTAATCCAAACACTCTTCACGGCTCACTAGGTCCCACTCACGCCAAGGTGCAATCACTTGTAAGTCCGGTGCTAGTGCTGCGAATGCACCTTCGAAACGCACTTGGTCGTTACCTTTACCTGTACAGCCATGACACAGAGCGTCCGCGCCCACTTTACGTGCCACTTCAACCTGCGCTTTGGCAATGATTGGACGCGCCATTGATGTACCTAGCAGGTACTTACCTTCGTAGTACGCGCCGGTTTTTAGCGTTGGGTAAATGTAGTCTGCGACCATTTCTTCTTTCAGGTCAGCGATGTAGCATTCAGAAGCACCGGAGGCTTTTGCTTTCGCTTCAATGCCTTCTAGCTCTTCGGCACCTTGACCAACATCGGCAACGAAAGCCACTACTTCACAGTCGTAGTTCTCTTTTAGCCACGGGATAATTACTGAAGTATCTAGACCGCCTGAGTATGCGACTACCACTTTATTTACGTTCACTTTGCTCATGTTTTTTCTCCAAACTTAACTGGCGCTGCGCTCGGCGGTCAGTGCCAACTACGACTTCCTAATATTGAATTCTTTTGCTGATGCTTATTGAGGCAAGAATTGAGTACCAATACTTTCACCAGCGAATAACTGTGCTAATTTTTCTGGGTAACGCCAGGTCGCGACTTCAATTGGACGGCCAAGATCATTGGCGGCCTCCAAAGCGGCTTTAACTTTGACGATCATGCCATCGGTGATCACATGTCCATCGATCAACGAGTTAGCTTGCTGCTCTGACAGGGTTTTGATCAAATGGCCTTTTCCATCTAATACACCACTCACGTCTGATAACAGGACTAACTCCGCATCTAATGCGCCCGCAACCGCGACTGCTGCTTGATCAGCATTCACATTCATCATCTGGCCATCTTTGGTTAAACCAATTGAACTGATGATCGGCAGTGCACCTGTGTTTAGCACCGCTTGTAATAGTGCTGAGTCACCCGGTGATGCTTTGCCTACCGCGCCGAGTTCTGGGTCAAGTTCTTCAACAAGACACAAACCACCATCCGCAAGGCTAAGGCCCACAGCGTTAAGACCGTCCGCAATCGCTTGACCTTGAAGTAACTTATTCGCAGTGCCTGCAAGCGCGCCTGCAATCACAGGAATTTGATCGTAAGGCGTTACGCGTAAACCGTTTTTCTTAACGGTTTCAAGCTGAAGCTTTGCCATCAACTCATCAACTAGGTAGCCACCGCCATGAACGATGGCGATTTGTCGCTGTGCCGATTTTTGGTAAGCCGCAATGGCACCAAAAAGTTGGCTTAAGGTTTGAGTGCATGATAGAGCTGCACCACCTAGCTTAATGACTAAAGGAGCTTGATTGGTTTGCGTCATCGCATTTCCCTCTTTCAACGACTACAGCAACGCTGTCAGTTCTGGGTAACCGTAATGAATATTGAGACATTGCATCGCTTGACTCGATGCACCTTTAAGTAGGTTGTCGATAGCTGAAATCACAATGATGTGTTCGCCTTGTACCTTCCAGCCGATATCACAGAAAGGGGTATTTTCGACATCCTGAATACGTGGAATACCGTCGCCTTTAAGACGCACCGCAGGCTTGCCTTGATAAGCTTGTTCAAACGCCTGTGCCACTTGTGCTTCTGTCACACCTTGCGCAAGCTTCATGGTGATAGTGGCAAGAATGCCGCGTTTAAAGTTGCCGAGGTGCGGAGTAAAAATCACATCGCAACCCAAGTGCTGAGCAATCTCTGGCTGGTGACGATGGTTAAATACACCATAAGGTTGCAAGCTCACTTCACAGAAGCTGTTAACCATGGAGGCTTTACGCCCTGCACCTGATACACCACTGGTTGCGTTGATCACTGGCCATTGGTTGGTATCAAGCAACGCATGTTCTAATAAAGGTTTGATTGCAAGCTGTGAAGCGGTTGGGTAGCAACCTGCTACTGCAATCAAAGGAGTGGTTTTTATTGATTCTTGGTTCCACTCTGCTAAGCCGTATGCTGCTTTATCTAGCCAGTTGTTATGTTGATGTTCGAAGCCATAAAAAGTGTCGTAAAAGCCTTCACTTTTCACACGGAATGCACCCGATAAATCGAATACCTGACAGCCTGCCTCCAAGAAAGTTGGGGCTAAATCATGGCTGACTTCGTGAGCCGTTGCCAAAAACACCACGTCCGATTCTTGAGCGATTTGCAGTGGATCCGTTAGTGGTAAAACTGGCATATCAATGATGCCCGCTAGCTTACCGTGCAGCTGCGCGATGCTCTTTCCCGCATCAACACTGTTGGCGGAAACGTATAAACCTGATAGCGTGAGTTGTGGGTGTTTATTAACCATTAACGCTAACTCTGCGCCGGTGTAACCGCTGGCTCCAATAATCGTGGTTTTTAGCATTGTGTAACATCCATATACTTAAAGGCTCAAATGACTATTCATATTTAATTTTTGCTTTATTTTGATTTTTTATTCATTAAATATGATTTAATATGTGTTTTACATTTTTGTGGTCTGTCTGTCAACAGGAGATTTGAAGAATCCATGCAATTACCAACTTTTCTAGAGGTCTATGAAGGACTCATCAGCACCTCTTCTATCAGCTCCACGGATCCGAGCTGGGATCAGGGCAATGCAAAAGTCATCGAAAAACTCGCATCTTGGTTTAAAGATCTGGGTTTTAGCGTTGAAGTGATCGAAGTCGAGCCAGGCAAGCACAATATGATCGCACGTATGGGTGAGGGTGAAGGTGGCCTTTTACTTGCTGGCCATAGCGATACCGTGCCATTCGATCAAGGGCGATGGAATTTTGATCCGCATAAACTGACGGAAAAAGACAACCGCTTCTACGGTTTAGGCACAGCAGACATGAAAGGCTTTTTCGCCTTTATTTATGAAGCAGTGAAGAAAGTCGATTGGAGCAAGCAGAGCAAACCACTTTACGTATTAGCCACTTGTGACGAAGAGACCACCATGTTGGGCGCGCGACATTTCACAGCAAACGCCCCATTTAAGCCGGATTACTGCATCATTGGTGAACCCACCAGCCTTGTACCAATTCGAGGTCATAAAGGGCATGTGGCAAATGCCATTCGCGTAACAGGCAAGTCCGGTCACTCATCGGACCCAGCGCTTGGCGTTAACGCTATTGAGATCATGCATGAAGTCATGTTCGCCATGATGCAACTGCGTGACAAATTGATTAAAGAATATCACCATCCGGGTTTTGCCATTCCAAGCCCTACCCTAAATCTTGGACACATTCACGGTGGTGACAGCGCTAACCGTATTTGTGGTTGCTGTGAGCTGCATTACGACGTGCGTCCTCTTCCCGGCATTAGCCTTGATGGTTTAGAGAACATGTTGCGCGGAGCATTAAAAGAAGTCGAAGCGAAATGGCCTGGGAGACTGGAGATTATTCCATTGCATGAGCCTATTCCGGGTTACGAATGCCAACATGACCACCCATTTATTGGTGGTGTTGAAGAGATCTGCCAAACCAGTTCAGAAACCGTGAACTACTGTACTGAAGCACCATTTCTACAGCAGTTGTGTCCAACCTTGGTGCTCGGCCCTGGGTCAATCGACCAAGCCCATCAACCGGATGAGTTTCTATCCTTCGACTTTATCGACCCCACAATTGATGTGCTTTCAAAGGCGATGGTCAAGTACTGCTGTTAATACGCGTTTAAGCTCGAAAGTCTGTGCAGCTCGATTGAGCTGCATCTTTTTATCTTCACAATTTAGCGCGAGTCTTAACACTTATTTAACTTGTTATTTTGTAATTAATTTTCACTTCTTACTCTATGGCTGCCGTAAATTTGCTCTAAATCAGGAGACAGCGGAATAATTGCAAACTTAGTCTGCTTTATTTGACTATAACTGGTGCTTTTCGCTAGATTGGAGTCTTAACAAGGACAATGGATGTAGTTTTTTTACGAGGCAGGACGACAATGAACGAGAAATACGCCGCACTCAAAAGTAATGTGCGCATGTTAGGCCACTTATTGGGTAACACCATTCGCGATGCCCATGGCGAAGAAATCTTCGAGAAAGTGGAAACCATTCGTAAATTATCCAAATCAGCTCAAGCAGGGAATCAAGCAGACAGGGACAGCTTGATCGAAGAAATCAAACATCTACCTGATGAGCAGCTAACGCCCGTTACTCGCGCGTTTAACCAATTTCTAAACCTCACCAATATCGCTGAGCAATACCACACGATTTCACGCCATTGTGAAGAGCACATTTGCGAGCCAGACGCGATTAACTCGCTGTTTTCTAAACTGGTACAAAACGATGTGAGCAAACTGGACACTGCCCAAGCGGTTCGTGATCTAAATATTGAATTGGTATTGACGGCTCACCCAACAGAAATTACGCGCCGCACGATGATCAACAAACTGGTCAAGATAAACGAGTGCTTATCAAAGTTGGAGCTAAGCGATCTTTCTTCTAAAGAGCGCAGAAAAACCGAACGCCGCCTAGAGCAACTGATTGCCCAAGGCTGGCATTCAGACGTGATTCGACAACAACGCCCAACTCCGTTGGATGAAGCAAAGTGGGGCTTTGCGGTCGTTGAAAACTCGCTATGGGAAGCAGTACCGGACTTCCTACGTGAGATGAATGACCGTCTAAAATCTTACCTTGGAGAAGGTTTACCCATTGATGCTCGCCCAGTGCACTTCTCCTCTTGGATGGGCGGTGACCGTGACGGTAACCCGTTTGTTACTCACAACGTTACGCGTGAAGTCTTACTATTGTCTCGTTGGAAAGCCGCCGATCTTTATCTCAATGACATCAACGAGTTGATCAGCGAGCTGTCTATGACAGTTTCAAACGATCAAGTCCGTGAACTTGCTGGCGAAGATCAGCACGAACCATACCGTGCGATCCTGAAGCAATTACGCACTCTGCTCAATGAAACCAAAGATATTCTCGATGCTAAGATCCACGGTCAAAAACTGGCCGTTAAAGCCCCACTGCAAAAAGTCGAGCAACTTTGGGAACCGCTGTATGCCTGCTACCAGTCACTAAACGAATGTGGCATGGGTGTAATAGCCAACGGCTCACTACTGGATACACTACGCCGCGTAAAAGCATTTGGTATCCATCTTGTACGTCTTGATATCCGCCAAGAGAGCACGCGTCACTCAAACGTCTTGTCTGAACTAACTCGCTACTTAGGTATTGGTGATTACGAACAATGGAGTGAGCAAGATAAGATTGCTTTTCTAACTAACGAGCTGGCATCTAAACGTCCGCTTCTCCCTCGTGATTGGGAACCGTCTGAACCCGTCAAAGAGGTTTTGGATACCTGTAAGATTGTTGCAGCACAACCGCGTGAAGCGTTTGGCGCTTACGTTATTTCAATGGCACGTACCGCTTCTGATGTACTAGCCGTTCATCTACTGCTACAAGAAGCAGGTTGCCCTTACCGCATGGATGTGTGTCCTCTGTTCGAAACGCTAGACGATTTGAACAACGCAGAATCGGTCATCAAGCAGCTTATGGGGATTGACCTTTACCGTGGTTTTATCCAAAACCACCAGATGGTCATGATTGGTTACTCTGACTCAGCGAAAGATGCAGGTGTTATGTCTGCTGGTTGGGCTCAGTATCATGCGATGGAATCGTTAGTTAAAGTGGCTGAAGAAGAAGGCGTTGAGCTAACTCTATTCCATGGTCGTGGGGGCACAGTCGGTCGCGGTGGCGCACCTGCGCATGCTGCGCTTTTGTCGCAACCACCAAAAAGCTTGAAAGGCGGTTTACGTGTAACAGAGCAAGGCGAAATGATCCGCTTTAAACTGGGACTCCCAGATGTCGCAGTAAACAGCTTTAACCTATATGCAAGTGCGATTCTGGAAGCCAACTTGTTACCGCCACCGGAGCCAAAACAAGAATGGCGCGACTTGATGGAAGTGCTATCAGAAGTAAGCTGTGAGTCTTACCGAAATGTGGTTCGTGGCGAGCCAGATTTCGTGCCTTACTTCCGCCAAGCAACACCAGAACTCGAACTCGGCAAGTTGCCACTTGGTTCTCGTCCTGCAAAACGCAACCCTAAGGGCGGAGTAGAAAGCTTACGTGCAATCCCGTGGATCTTCTCATGGAGTCAAAACCGTTTGGTACTTCCTGCATGGCTAGGCGCAGGTGAAGCGATTCAATACTCGATCGATAAAGGCCACCAAGCATTGCTCGAAGAGATGTGCCGCGAATGGCCATTTTTCTCAACTCGTCTCGGCATGCTGGAAATGGTGTACTCGAAGTGTAATATTGATATCTCTCGCTACTACGATGAGCGATTGGTGGATGAGTCGCTCCGTCCACTCGGTGAAAAGCTTCGTGCTCAGCTTCAAGAAGACATCAAAGCGGTACTGAATGTAGAGAACAATGAAAACTTGATGCAGCATGACCCTTGGGGACTCGAGTCTATTCGCTTACGCAATATCTACGTTGAGCCATTGAATATGCTACAAGCAGAGCTGCTATACCGCACGCGTCAAACCGAAGAAGCTTCTGCAAACTTGGAAGAAGCGTTGATGGTGACGATTGCTGGTATTGCTGCAGGGATGCGCAACACAGGCTAATCGTTTCATTTTTAATAGAAAGCTGGGCAAATGCTCAGCTTTTTTTTATCACAGGATAATCGCACCAAAACAAAGGCAGTTAAATATACCACTAGAGACCCAAAAAATACCAAAATAAAAGAATAAAAAACCACAAGTTAACACTATTGATTATTATGTTAGTTTTTTAGGGTAATTTTGTCCTACTATTCCACTTCATGCTTATTATTTATATACTACTTGCCTGCTGAGAGCTCATAAATCCAATCATACCTGCTCCAGCCTTGATGGGACTCCCCATCTCTCTAGGTGATAAACGGCTTTAAGGTGACAGGACCAACATTGTTGGTGCTACTTATACATTAAAAAACTCAAGTGCCAGTAAGAGCGCAGCTGAAAGTATAAGTAGCTTGTTTACAAGTTTATTGACCATTTGGATTGAAGACATGTCATTACCACACGTAATCTTAACTGTTCTTAGCACTCGCGACGCAACCGGTTACGATATCACTAAAGAATTCTCTGCTAGCATCGGTTACTTCTGGAAAGCAAGCCACCAACAGGTGTACCGTGAACTCAACAAAATGGCTGAGAAAGAACTGGTTACTTGCGTATTAGAACCCCAAGAAGGCAAACCAGACCGCAAGGTTTACTCCATTACAGACGCTGGTCGCAGCGCTTTAGGAGAGTGGTTTGATCAACCAACTGCACACCCAACAGTTCGTGATGAGTTTTCAGCGAAATTGATGGCATGTGCCGTTCAACCAGCGGCTCCATTCCGTGACCAACTCGCCGAGCTAGTTGAAGAGTCTCGCAAACTGGTTTCTCACTACAAAGAAATTGAAGCGGCTTACTACGCAACGCCGTCAACTTTAGATAAACAAGCTCGCCTAGAACGTCTAACGCTTCGCCGTAACCTACTGTTACGTGAAACTTGGATCACTTGGGCAGAAGAAGTTCTAACTGAACTTGAAGTGATTGGTTAAACTCCTTTTGCTTTGATAAAACGAAAAAGGCTTGCCACTTGGCAAGCCTTTTATCTTTTTGAAACTAGGTTTACGCACCGACTACTGCGCGAGGACGAACACCCAACGTATGGCATAACGCGTAAGTCATCTCTGCACGGTTTAGTGTGTAGAAGTGAAAATCCTTAACCCCTTCACGACTCAGTACACGCACCATATCAATAGCTTGGCTAGCTCCTACAAGCTGGCGAGTCACCGGATCATCATCCAAGCCATCGAATTGTTTGCTCATCCATCCTGGTACTTTCACATTGTTCTGTGCCGCAAAGCGAGAAGCTTGCTTAAAGTTCGATACAGGCAAAATTCCTGGCACAATTTCTACGTCAATTCCTGCTGCGACACAACGGTCACGGAATCGCAGGTAAGACTCAACGTCAAAAAAGAACTGAGTAATAGCACGGTTTGCACCTGCATCTACCTTACGTTTTAGGTTCAATAAGTCAGACTGAGCGCTTTTAGCTTCAGGGTGAACCTCAGGGAATGCAGCAACGGAGATATCGAAATCGTGGCGTGATTTCAGCAGCTCAACCAAATCCGAGGCATACATATCAGGCGCACCGCCACCTGGAGGAATATCACCACGCAGAGCGACGATATTTTCAATACCATTGTTCCAATAATCATCGGCAATATTAATCAACTCTTCACGAGTCGCATCAATACAAGTGAGATGGGGAGCGGCAACCAATCCGGTTGTTGCTTTAATTTCTTTAATGATGGAGTGTGTTCTGTCACGCTCGCCGGAGTTCGCACCGTAAGTCACAGAAACAAATTTAGGTTGAAGCGTTTTAAGACGGTGCACTGAATTCCAAAGTGTTTCTTCCATCTTAGCGCTGCTTGGCGGAAAAAACTCAAACGATACATTGATGTTATCTGATAACTCAGCAATATTCTGGTTCAAGGCGTCGATATGGCCTGCGTGCGTATATCCCATCTTACTCTCCCTGCGGCACTCCGCCACGAAAACAAATCCTTAAAATCGACGTTTAGACGTCTATATGTCTACAGAATGTATTGAATACGATTTAATGTCAACCTTGTAATTATGAATTTTTCTCAAGTTAATAATGAAGATAGTTCAAGTTTCTACTTGAGCATCATCTCGCCATTTTGCACGGGTTATGACTTCAGTATGGCACTGATAGGGGAATAAAAAACCCTGGATTAATTCCAGGGTTTTTAGGTCAATCGCAACTTTAAAATAAACCAGCCAATCGGTTGAGGTCGGATTGAATAGCGCCGGCTGTCACTTCTCTGCCTGCGCCTGGTCCTCGAATGACCAGAGGGTTATCTTTGTACCACTTGCTCTCTATGGCAAAAATGTTATCGCATGGCAATAAGTTGGCGAGCGCGTGCTCACGAGATAACGCTTCGACTCCCACCGTTGCTTTACCATTTTTTTCTAAACGCGCCACATAGCGAAGCACTTGATCGTTTCTCTGTGCTTTTGTCAGACGCTCTTGAAGTATTTCACTCAACAACGCTCCATTATCGAAGAAATCATCTAAGCTCAGTTCTCTTAATTCTTCTGGCACCAAAGACTCAACTTTAACGCTGTCTGGTTCAATATCTAGGCCCGATTCTCGAGCCAAGATGACTAACTTACGCATTACATCGGAGCCATCTAAATCAGAACGAGGGTCAGGTTCGGTTAAACCTTGCTGCCAAGCAAGATCGACTAAATCATTAAATGGCACAGAACCATCAAACTGTTGGAACAGCCATGATAACGTCCCCGAGAAAATCCCCGATAGAGCAACGATTTCATCCCCACTTTCACGAAGATCTCGCACGGTATGGTTTATCGGTAACCCAGCACCAACCGTTGCGTTGTATAGCCAATGACGACCAATTTTAGCGAATGCATCTTGAACCTGATGGTAGTACTGACTATCTGCGGAACCGGCCACTTTGTTAGCGGAAATCAAATGAATGCCTTGCTGTGCGATTTCTACGTAGCGCTGAGCTAACTCTTTACTCGCGGTAACATCAAGCACGACGGCTTCATCATAGCTTTTAAGCGCTCCCAAACGTGCCAGCCAATCCCCATTGTTGGCTATGCTTTCATCATCAAATCGTTCAGCAACACTCGCCGCCTCAATACCTTGCTCATCGAACCAATAGGTTTGGCTATCCACAACCGCGACAAGATCAAAGCTCATACCATGACGTTTTTCGAGCTCACTTTTTTGCGTCGCAAATAAATTTAACCAACTAGAACCAATATTACCCTTGCCACATAAAGCCACTGCCACGCGTTTTTGCGCTTGGAACAACTGGCTATGAATCGTTTGAACCAACGCCTCGGTATCAGTACGGCGCAAAACAGCGACTAGGCTCAGCCCTGAGTCTGTTTCAGAGATAAATTCTACCGGAGAGTGCTTTAGCTTCTGATAAAAGCCAAAGCAATGATTGGCGTTTTTCGTAACGCCTGCACCTACCGCAGCTAAGAGCGAGTAACCTTCTTTTAGCTTAATTTCTGCCTCTACCGCAAGCTCTTGCAAGTGTTTCAATGCACCACCGGCGATTTCTGCGGTGTAAGCCAAGCGTAGCGTATGCTGATCGGATTGAGCTTCAAATGCCAGTGGCTCTAATTGCGCGCGCTGCAACGCTTGTAATACATCACTCTGTGTTTTTTCGAAGTCGTGCCCATGCATGAAAGACAACTGCACCAATAAAACATCATCCAGTGAAGTAATAATTTTAGCGCCACGACCAGATGCCAATACACGCTCAATACGAGTAGAACCCGACTCTGGCAGATAGCTACACTTGAGATTAAGGTCCATGGTACTTTGCGCCACAGGCTGAAGCGTACGACTGTGTAGCACTGGGGCAGCTAAGCGAGCAAGTTCACTGGCTTCATCCAATCGAAGTAACGGTAATAAACAAGCGTCAGACACCAAACGTGGATCGGCACTATAGACACCAGCAACATCACTCCAAATCGTGACAGTACTGACTTCAGCAAGCGCGCCTATGACCGTTGCAGAATAGTCAGAGCCGTTACGACCAAGTAGAATGGTTTCTCCTGCCTCGTTCTGAGCCATAAAGCCAGTAATTACCACACGTTTATGGTTATGCTGCGCGAGGATCTCTTTAATTAAAGGGTATGAACGAGCACGATCAACCTCTGGTTGAGTTCCCGCTTCTGCACGTAAAAACGCTCGTGCATCTTGTGCAACCGCAGGGATAGAACGTTGAGATAATAACGCGGCCAATAGGCGAGCAGACCATACTTCTCCGTGCCCCAGTACCGCGGCTTTTTGCGCATTAGTGAGTGGTGCAGTCAGCTCCGAGAGAGTACTGAACTCATCATGTAATAAAGCTAACAGCTCTTCTTTTGTTTCACTCTCCAACAAGCTTTCTATTAGCTCAGTTTGAAACTGTCTTAAGCTTTGAAGCGCTTCATGCGCAATTCGGCCATCTTTATTTAACCCTTCCAAAAACTCAATCAAGCGGTTAGTGGTTTTTCCTGCAGCAGAGACGACCACCAGATCATTTTCTGTCGAATACTCCTTGAGAATACCCACAACGCGTAAGTAGCATTCTGGGTTTGCTAAGCTACTGCCACCAAACTTATGCAGCTGACGTTGTACAGTCATTGTTATCGTCTCCTATTACTGGGTAGCTTTAGCGAACGCTTGTTCTAAATCTGTGATGAGGTCTTGTACATCTTCCAAACCGACAGACAAACGCAATAGTTGATGAGAGACCCCAGCCTCCGCCAGCGCCTCCTCACCCATTGCACGGTGCGTCATGGATGCTGGGTGGCAAATCAAACTTTCTACACCACCTAATGACTCTGCTAATGAAAACAGTTGGAGCTCTTTCACAAACACCTTTAACTGCTCAAACGAACCAGCAAACTCAAAACTCAACATAGAGCCAAAGCCCGTTTGCTGCTTTTTAGCAATGTCGTGACCTGGATGTTCCGGCAGGCTTGGATGATAGATAGTTTTAACTAACGCTTGTTTCTGTAGGTAAGCCAGTACCTGCTGTGAGCTCTCTTCATGTACTCTCATACGAGCAGCAAGCGTACGAATACCTCGCAGTGTCATGTAACTATCGAAAGGTGTGCCCGTTGCACCAATACAATTACCCCACCATGCAAGCTCTTCTGCATGCGCTTCTGTGTTGGTGATGATTACCCCACCAATTACGTCCGAATGACCGTTGATGTACTTTGTTGTGGAGTGGATAACAAAATCCGCACCTAACTCTAAAGGTTTTTGGTACACGGGTGTCAAAAAGGTATTGTCCACCGCAACTAACGCGCCGATTTGTTTCGCTTTTTCACAAGTAGCTGCAATATCCACTACGCGAACCAGAGGGTTTGACGGAGTTTCTAGCAAAATGAGTTTTGGTTTTTGTGCCAATGCAGCATCTAAAGCCTGTTCGTCTGATTGATCGACAAACTGAACCTTAAAATCGCCTTTGTTAGCTCGGGTATTAAAAAGACGATAGGTACCACCATAACAATCGTGAGGAGCAATAATGAGATCATCTGGGCCGAGAAAAGCGGAAACCCATAAATTTAATGCCGACGTACCGCAGTTAGTAACAACCGCTCCTTTTCCAGACTCAAGTTCAGATAGCGCACTTTCCAACAGTCCGCGGTTTGGATTACCAGATCGTGTGTAATCATACTTGGGCACTTCACCAAAAGCAGGAAAACCATAGTTAGTGGAAAGATAAATAGGTGGAACGACAGCATGATATTGGCTGTCTGATTCAATACCAGTGCGTACTGCAATGGTCGCAGGTTTGCGAGTGCTCATGGGTGTATCCTTTCACGGGTAATGACTTCTAAATAGGAATGCGCTATATCTAATGAGTAACATAAAGTGATCAACACGCTTCCTTTGCTGTTATGTTCACTTTACTCGTCAAAAAATGAGACGTCAACACTTCTAGACGTCTATATGTCTTTGCTTATGGCGGTAAATGCAGCTAAAATCAGCACCTAAATTATTTTTAACCGATTACATAAATGAAGGTGTGCAATGGCTGACTGGAATGGCGAATACATTAGCCCATATGCAGAGCACGGCAAAAAAAGCGAACAAGTAAAAAAAATTACCGTCTCTATCCCGCTAAAAGTTTTAAAGGTGCTAACTGATGAGCGTACTCGCCGTCAGATCAATAACTTACGCCATGCAACCAATAGTGAATTGCTATGCGAGGCATTTTTGCACGCGTACACAGGTCAGCCACTTCCGACAGATGAAGACCTTCGTAAAGACCGTCCTGATGATATTCCAACAGAAGTAAAAGCGCTGATGACGGAAATGGGCATCGAATTTGAGTCATTCGACGAAGAATAAAAAAGCCTGATAAGAGGTTTCAGGTAATAACTCTTGCCTCGAGCCAAATGAATGACATAAAAAATGGGACGCAATAGCGTCCCATTTTTGTGTATCACATCTGAAAGATATATTACTCTGCCATGTAGTTTTCAGGCATCTCGATACGAGCTACACCTGAATTAACCGCCGCCTGAGCAACCGCTTTTGCAACACGTGGTAGCAAACGTGAATCCATTGGTTTTGGAATAATATAGTCCGCACCAAACTCTAGCTTATCAACACCTGCAGCCTTCAATACGGCTTCAGGTACAGGCTCTTTTGCTAGCTCACGAATCGCCTCAACGGCTGCAAGTTTCATTTCATCATTGATTTCACTTGCACGCACATCAAGAGCACCGCGGAAAATGAATGGGAAACACAATACGTTGTTAACTTGGTTAGGATAATCACTACGGCCAGTACCCATGATCAAGTCATCACGAACTGCGTGAGCAAGTTCCGGCTTGATTTCAGGATCCGGGTTAGAACATGCGAATACGATTGGCTTATCTGCCATCAACTTCAACGCTTCCGCTGGCAATAGGTTTGGACCAGATACACCTAGGAACAGATCTGCACCTTCAATCACGTCTTCTAGTGTGCGCTTATCTGTATTGTTCGCAAATAGCTGCTTATATTCATTAAGATCATCACGACGAGTGTGAATCACACCTTTGCGATCTAGCATGTAGATTTTTTCGCGCATTGCGCCGCATTTGATCAGAAGCTCCATACACGCTACAGCGGCAGCGCCGGCGCCAAGACAAACAATTGTTGAATCTTCAAGTTTCTTACCTTGAAGTTCGATTGCATTCAGCATACCCGCTGCCGTTACAATAGCAGTACCATGTTGATCATCGTGGAATACTGGTACATCACAACGTTCAATCAGACGCTTTTCAATCTCAAAACAGTCTGGTGCTTTAATATCTTCAAGGTTGATACCGCCAAAAGTGTCTGCAATGCTCGCAACAGTATCAACAAATTCATCGATCGTGCGGTGCTTAACTTCAATATCAATAGAGTCAAGACCTGCAAAACGCTTAAACAGTAACGCTTTACCTTCCATCACTGGCTTAGATGCAAGTGGACCTAGGTTACCTAGACCTAGAATAGCGGTACCGTTAGAAATAACAGCAACCATGTTCCCTTTTGCAGTGTACTTGTACACGTTATCCGGGTTTTGTGCGATTTCACGCACTGGCTCTGCAACACCAGGGCTGTAAGCAAGGGCAAGATCACCCGCCGTTTCCGCAGGCTTTGTCAGTTCGACAGCAATCTTTCCTGGAGTTGGATAAGCATGGTAATCCAATGCTTTTTGGCGATGTTCTTCTTCTGGAGTGGCTGCTTGGTGGTTGTCTTCAGACATGGACGTTTCTCTTTTTTATTTTTAGGTAAGGGGGCATAAATTCTATCGGATAGAAATCAAACTTCATAGGCAAGATTGCGAGCAATATCCTTAAAAAGCCGATAATAAAAGAGATTAGACCAGATAACGGGGTTAAGCACCTGATTTTCGAGTCAGGTGCTCTTTCTTCTTACTATTATTGGAGTATGCAAACTCAGAAAGTATCGTTACTCTTCGTCCACGTATTGCGCTTGGAGATAATTCTCAATACCAGACATTTCAATCAAGCCAAGTTGCGTCTCTAGCCAATCAACATGTTCTTCTTCATCTTCAAGAATATCTTGGAAGAGATCTCGAGACACATAATCTCGAATGTCTTCAGCGTAGGCAATCGCATCTTTTAAATCTGGAATAGCCGCCATTTCAAGCTTTAAATCACACTCGAGCATTTCCTTGGTATCTTCACCAATCATCAACTTACCTAAATCTTGTAGGTTCGGTAGGCCTTCAAGGAACAAAATACGCTCAATTAGATGATCGGCATGCTTCATCTCATCGATAGATTCGTGATATTCCTTGTCTGCTAGGTGCTTTAAGCCCCAGTCTTTATACATTCGGGCGTGAAGAAAATACTGATTAATAGCGACGAGCTCGTTACCGAGCACTTTATTGAGATGTTGAATGATGATTGGATCGCCTTTCATGACAAAACCCTCCTCTTTGGCTTCATTTAAATGTAGAAGCAAATGAGAAGGTGTCAAAATGTAAGGCAAATAATTACTGCATACTTACAGCAATTAGCTGGCTTGTTTAAATTCCGTGTAACTAGTTTCCGCTAAAATTTCCTTGGCCTGTCTGATGCACTTACCACATTGGCTGCCCAATGCCGTGCACTTTTTGATTCCTTTAATATCTGTTACGCCTTCATCTATCGCCAACTTCCTAATTTTTTTGTCGGAGACACCATGGCAAAGACAAACGTACATACTCAAAAAACCTATAAAACTAATCTGTGACAAACAATATAAACAAGAATAGTTCTTGTTACCAGTCGCATTATGGTGTCCGCTCAGAATATTTGGTTATAACGATTTTACCGCTGCAGGAAAAGATCAAAGGGTTAAGAGGGGTGAGTAAAAGCGTTAAGAAACAAAGCCGGTAAAACTCTGTTTTTAAATCGAAAAAGTGACGTCTTTTATTTCAACACTTATAACTAAATGTAATCTAGAAATGAAAAAGGGAAGCCTAAGCTTCCCTTTTCGATGCGCTTTCTTCAAAAAGAAGAACAGTGCAAGATTTCGTTTAATTCGTTATGAATTAGTCGAAGATCTTAGCAACAACACCAGCACCTACTGTACGGCCACCTTCACGGATCGCGAAACGTAGAC
>NZ_JAWOVO010000025.1:0-69204 GCF_033339955.1 Vibrio sp. 1731
TGAAACTCAGTATGTTGTTTAAGAACTGAACAACATGGGGCTACCATGTCTTCTCATCGAATTAAGCAACAAAGCCTACCATACCCCCCGAATAATTAGCGAATAACCCAAGCATTACCTTTACCTAAAGGTAAAAGTTTGACTTAGTAAATTTCTGCTGTCCGTCTTTATTATTTTTATCAGATAGCGTTTATCATTAGCCAAAACTTAAATATCATTTGGTTATTTAAGTTTGGTTGTTTTGTTATACATTAGAATACAATTAAATAGATTTCGGCATCGTTTCGAGAACAAAATTAAATTTCCAAAATCATAAAAATGTATGTTTTATAGCCTAAAACGCCAAGCCAACGTGTTCAAGGAGCGAGATATAATCATAAAAAATACTGTTTTTGCAACAAGTATGAGTCTAAAAAACAACTGACCCGATGACTTCAAAGTCATGTAATTAATGTTTATAAAAGACAACAAATCTTTCACAAAAGGAAAGATATAGTCTTTATTTTTATAAATTAGAAAATTCTAATAAAAATGTAGTACTTAAAATTTTATCTGTTTATTTTTGGAACAAGAATCAAGTTTTCTTGTTTATTTCCCTCTAAAAATAAATAGTTCTTTTCTTTTTCCGCAACGAGCTCACCGTTTGAATAAAGCTTTCCAATAATCTTCATTTTTCCTTCACCAGCTTGAATTGGTGCAATTAAAAACGAATACTGCACAGGCAACTGAACACCTTGGTAGCTCTGAGATGCTGATTTAAGACATTGATTATCAATAACTTTACATATTTCCACCTCAAGAGAAGTAATCGAAGGTGGAAAGTAGCCGTCGACAGAAACCCAACCATAGACTGATGCCTGACTCTGTGTATCAAAGCCATCCACCCCATTGACGGACACAGTCTGACTGCACCCACTCAGTATGAATAACCCAATAAAACCAGCCCATATAGAATTGTTCATTATGACCCCATAAACGTATTTTATATAATCTAGCTCATTTGAAATTCACACAATTCTTTATGTAAAAATATAAAAGATCAACTTATATTTATACTACAAGCGGACAATAAATCGCATTTTTCAACAACACGTAGTTAACATGGACTGTAATTTCAAAAACAGTTTCTGCTCTCTTTCATTCCTTCCTTAATTGAAGTTCATTAGAGAAAAGTGATATTCATATATATCATTGCCATCGAGATATGCATCTGAACACACTTACTTTTATCTTTCTATTTCTCTCAACACATTTAAAAGCCAAAATATAATAACAACCGACTAATATTGATAAACATGAAGAGATACATCTAATATTTTCCTTGATAAAATTTCAAAAGGGACTATTCCTATGTCAGCACGCCAAACTATCGATGAGATTTTGCTAAAGTTTGCTCATCAAATAGGCTTGCCTGCACTGCATCTAACGGAAAATGAAGTAAGCTTAGCCTTTGATGATAATCTAAGGGTGCATATCATCTTTCATCCTGAATCGACAACTTTGCAGCTCGAAGCTGAGATTGTTGGCCTTCAAATTGTAAATTCCGATCTCTATCGCTCTTTCTTGGCCTTTAATTATCACTGGCCTGAGCACCAGTTATTTTTTAGTTTAGATAACCACCGACATGTCCTATGTTTAAACCGACTCATTAACATTAGGCGACTGGATTACGAATATTTTGAAACAGCTTTAGCAGAATTGCTGACGCACAGCGAGTCGTGGGAAGCGTTATTGTCTTCTCATGTAACCATTGATGAGGCACCACCGATGCCACAAACTTTAGACTTGAGAGTTTAGGTGTCTTTATGTCCAATGACATCCAATCCACATACACCAATTCATCGGTTCATGACGTTCAACAAGCGCAGCAAAGTGATGCAGTGCCGCAAGGAACGTTTCATGGCCGTAAAGTCACCCTACTCTCCTCATCAGAAAGCAGTATGACGCGAACAAGCTCTAAAAGAGAGCTTGGTGAATGTTTAAATCAATTTGCCAGTCTCGAATCTTGCAATCGCGTTTTGGACTTTGATCCGCAACTCAATATTGACAAGCAAAACGCCGCCGTAGAAAAGCTTATGGAACGAAAAGTGGCGATAATTCAACGTTCCTGATATCACAATATAAGCGGGTTAAACATCTAAGTTAACCTTCAGCCGACAAGCTCACGCTAATAAAAAACCCCGAAGATTCGGGGTTTTGATTCATACTGCTTTTTCTTTATTAATTACTTAGTTTTACTAGAAGAAGCCTAACGGGTCGATGCTGTAGCTAATCAGCAAGTTCTTAGTATTCTGGTAGTGGTCCAGCATCATCTTGTGCGTTTCACGCCCGATACCCGATTTTTTGTAACCACCGAACGCTGCGTGTGCAGGGTAAGCGTGGTAACAGTTAATCCAGATTCGACCAGCTTCAATATTACGGCCCATACGATATGCGACGTTCGCATCACGTGTCCAAACACCTGCGCCTAAGCCATATTCGGTGTCGTTTGCGATTTCCAACGCTTCAGCCTCATCTTTGAATTTGGTGATAGCAATCACTGGGCCAAAGATTTCTTCTTGGAAGATTCGCATCTTGTTGTGGCCTTCCAACATGGTTGGCTGAATGTAGTACCCCTGGTTGATAGACTCTGGCTGTTCTGACACTCCACCACCAAAGACCACTTTTGCGCCTTCTTCACGGCCGATTTCCAGGTAACTTAAAATCTTATCAAACTGTTCTTGAGAAGCCTGAGCACCGACTTGAGTATCGGTATCGAGCGGATTACCTTGTTTAATCAGCTGTGCACGTTCCGTCAGTTTCTCTACAAACTTGTCATAAATCGCTTCATGAACCAGTACGCGAGATGGACAAGTACAAACTTCACCTTGGTTGAAGAAACCAAGTAACGTACCTTCGATACACTTATCAAGATACTCATCTTCGTAATCGAAGATATCTGAGAAGTAGATGTTTGGAGATTTACCACCTAACTCAACTGTCGATGGGATCAAGTTGTCTGCTGCACATTTCAGAATGTGGTTGCCAACTTGCGTAGACCCGGTAAAAGCGAGTTTCGCAATGCGGTTGCTGGTTGCTAATGCTTGACCCGCTTCAGAACCATATCCGTTTACAACGTTGATGACACCAGGAGGAAGAAGGTCACCGATTTTTTCCATCAGAACCAGAATGGATGTTGGGGTTTGCTCTGCTGGCTTCAATACCACACAGCAACCCGCCGCTAGTGCCGGTGCTAGTTTCCAAGCCGCCATCAACATTGGGAAGTTCCACGGAATAATTTGACCAACCACACCAATCGGTTCTGGGAAGTGGTAGCTTGCGGTGTGCTCATCCAGTTCTGCCGCACTGCCTTCTTGTGCGCGAATACAGCCAGCGAAGTAACGGAAGTGATCCACTACTAAAGGTAAATCTGCCGCCAAGGTTTCGCGAACTGGTTTGCCGTTTTCCCAAGTTTCTGCAACTGCAAGCTCTTCTAGATGCTGCTCAATACGGTCAGCAATTTTCAGCAAGATGTTCGAACGTTCTGTCACGCTGGTTTTGGCCCATTTTGCTCTGATGTTGTGCGCGGCATCCAGTGCTAAATTAATATCTTCCTCGCCAGAGCGAGCAACTTTACAATACGCTTGTCCGTTGATTGGTGAGATATTGTCAAAGTACTCACCACCCGTTGGTTTTACCCATTCCCCACCGATAAAGTTATCGTAATGCGATTTAAAGTTAACAATGGCATTTTCACTACCTGGCTGTGCATAGATCATAACTCTTCCTTTTGTTTCTCGTTCAATGTGTTATTGCAGTGTCGTATCGCACTGTTCACAAAGAGCATTACGCAAGTCACACGCCAACTACGCCACACTTGTTGTTAATTAAATGTAAAACTATGATTACCAAGCGATAACAAACCAAGTGAGCGATGTTTGAGCGGATGTATGGTGTGAACACCAATGTTCAAGTGTTCCAAAATGGCACACCCTCACTGTGACAAAATGGTACAGTCATGGAACTTCAACATATTAGCGATAACAATTGGCTTTCAACTTCATGGGTCAGAAGTGAACAAGCGGGTTTAAAACAGCGTCGACGCCCTGAAGATATTCGAGTAACGCCAGCGACGCTCCAAGATAGGCGTCACCAACTCAATTTTTTGCTAGAGACAGTCACTCAATTTGCGCTCCCTTTGTTTAATCAGCTATTTGCTCATAGCGACAGTCGCTTAATTTTGACGGATTCAGATGGTGTCATCATCGGCAGTTGGGGACAGCCTAGATTTCGTGAAAAGTTAACGGAAATCTCGCTAAGCTCTGGTGCATGCTGGCAAGAAAAGGTCAAAGGCACCAACGCGATTGGTACAGCCTTGGTTGAAGCAAAGCCCGTTTCTGTTATTGGTGATCAGCACTTTATCCAACACCATCGTTTTATTAGCTGTTCGGCTAATCCTATTTTCGATCATCTTGGTAACCTCATTGGCGTATTAGATATTACGAGCGAGCAAAAGAGACATGACTTCTCAACGCAAGTACTAGTACAAAACATGGTCCAGCAAGTGGAGAATCAACTACTTAACTTGATTCCACAAGGGCATATTCGTGTGGATTTAGCGTGCGAAAAAGGTTTACTGAATAGTGGTTGGCAAGGAATTATCATTGCAAATGAAGACGGACAAGTTTTGGCTCACAATCAAGTAGCCTCTCAACTTTTTGCGCAAAAAAGTATCATTGGGCAATCCTTAGACGACATTCTATCCACTCGGGGAAATGAGCACCCTTTCGTTTTCAAAACAAAACCGCTTACCGATAAAGATAGCAAGGTCAAGTCTCGTGCTGTAGCGGCGTCCAATGATCTTCATTATGGCGACTCCGCAGTTGAGCACTGTTGGCAGCAAGCCAATCGCGTCATCGATAAAGACATCAGTTTGTTGATTCTCGGAGAGACTGGTGTTGGCAAAAACGAGTTTGTGAAAGCGCTTCATAAAAACAGCCAGAGAAAAACGGGACCGTTGGTTTCCGTTAACTGCGGAGCGCTACCAAAAGATCTGGTTGAATCTGAATTATTTGGCTACGTAGCCGGTGCCTTTACTGGCGCAAACAGCAAAGGCTATCAGGGGAAAATTCGCCAAGCACACAAAGGGATTTTGTTTCTGGATGAAATCGCAGATTTACCCTTGGAAGCTCAAAGCCGCTTGCTCCATGTATTGCAAGATAAAACCGTGCTTCCCGTGGGTTCAAACCAAAGTATTCAAGTCGATACGCAAATCATTGCAGCCACGCATAAAGATCTGGAACATTTGGTCAGCGAAGGATTGTTCCGCCAAGATTTGTATTATCGCCTTAATGGCTTGATCATTGAGCTACCTCGCTTTGAGGAACGTGATGACAAACGACAACTGATTGAGAACATTCATCGGCGTCACGCCGAATCTGAACAACAGCTTTGCCCTCACCTACTTTCTCTGATGCTGTCTTACTCATGGCCAGGAAATTTGCGTGAACTCGATAGTTTAATCAAAGTATCCGCCTTAATGGCGCAAGGTGAAGAAATATTGGAACTCACACACGTCCCAGCCCACCTAAGTAAGAAACTCAGCCAAGCTCAAGAAGGAGCAGCATCCGCTGAACCAACTTCAGAACTGCGTGCAACCGTCGAAGATAAGTTGCTCAAAACATATCAAGCCAACCAGGGGAACATTAGCAAAACGTCTCGTATGCTTGGTGTGAGCCGAAATACCATTTACAGAAAGTTGAAAAGCCTTGGCATATTAAGTTAATTCTACGACCTCAGATACAAAAAGAGCACCGTTGCGGTGCTCTTTCTCTTTGAAACCTAGCTTACAGGCCGCCTTGTTGTTGTGCCTGTTTTACTAATGCCTGACGTTGAGTTTCCTTCTCAGAGATCACTTGATTGTCCTTGTGCATTTCCTGTTCCAATTCTGCTGGAATGAAAACAAAGTACTTGTTAAGAGTCATCTTAGAACCTCAATTTGCTGTGTTAATTACCTTCTTGGTCGACGTAAACAAAACCAGAAAAACATGTTTTACTGGATCCTTGTTGCTAGTTTCAAAAAATAAAGGATGTTCATATAATAAACATCCTCCATGTGGGCGCTAATTATAGGCGTAGTTTAGAGGCTTACCTAGCACTCTTTTTCACCTTTTGTGCAATCTGAGTTTCGATCGAAAAACAGATTTAATTGCCCGTAGTTACTAAGGTATTGTTAAACAGAGAAAAAAGCTTTTACTGTAACTGACGACAGGGATGAGCTTACGAGTGTAGGTTCACTTGCAATTGTGTATCGTAGAGTTCGAATACGATAATAATAGCGCTACATGCCCTTAATCTGCGTAGTTAAAAACTTTGAAGTGATAGACAACCGAAGTCATATCTGTGCAACTCAGTTTAACGATTTGTCTACCAGTTCAATATTTCACCTTTTTTGAGAAATCTTTAGCCACTTTTTTGTGTGAAACGTCCCAAAAGAGCAGACAATTAAAAGTGTAGCATATGACCACAATTGTCTATCCCCACTTAGCTTCGGGAGGCGTTTATGAAAAGTAACAAACTTGGCCATGTGATGTCTTTCAGCAGAATGTTTTCCTTCATTGCATTCTTGACGGCCACATTCGCATGGATTCTCAGCATGTACGCCCTATTCACTGTTTCTTTAGTGGCTCTTGTGGTCAGTGCAATTCTCTACCTAAAAGACAGGTTTTATCAAAACAAGAAAACGACCACTGAAAAGAGCGCCTAGGCGCTCTTGAAGTTCCGTAAAAGCAAAAACAAAAAAGGATGCCACTTGGGCATCCCTTTATATCTTTATATTTAGTCGGTTTACTTAAAACGATTACACGTCGTAAGTTGTAGACGCTGTGTCGCCGCCTGTACCAGTCCAGTTAGTGTGGAAGAATTCACCACGTGGACGGTCAATGCGCTCATAAGTGTGAGCACCGAAGTAGTCACGTTGAGCTTGAAGCAGGTTCGCTGGTAGACGAGCTGTTGTGTAACCGTCTAGGAAAGATAGCGCAGAAATCGTACATGGCATTGGGATACCAGATTCTAGAGATTTCGCTGCTACTTTACGCCATGCTGCTAGGCTGCCTTGTAGGATGTTTTTGAAGTACTCATCAGAACCAAGGAATGCGATGTCTGGGTTCGCTTCGTACGCATCACGGATGTTGCCTAGGAACGCAGAACGGATGATACAACCGCCACGCCACATTAGAGCTACGTTACCGTAGTTTAAGTCCCAACCGTTCTCGTTAGACGCTTCGCGCATTAGCATGAAGCCTTGAGCGTAAGAGATGATCTTAGAAGCTAGTAGCGCTTGACGTAGTGCATCAACCCACTCTTGCTTGTCGCCTTCAACTGGAGTGATTGTCTTACCGAATAGAGATTCAGCTTCAACACGTTGGTCTTTCAGTGCAGATAGACAACGAGAGAATACAGACTCAGAGATAAGTGTTAGTGGAATACCTAGGTCTAGTGCGTTGATACCAGTCCATTTACCAGTACCTTTTTGGCCTGCTGTGTCTAGGATCTTTTCAACGAGAGGCTCACCGTCTTCATCTTTGTAGCCAAGAATGTCAGCCGTGATTTCAACAAGGTAGCTGTCTAGCTCAGTCTTGTTCCAATCAGCGAATACTGCTTGCATCTCGTCTGCAGACATACCAAGACCGTCTTTCATGAACTGGTAAGCTTCTGTGATAAGCTGCATGTCACCGTATTCGATACCGTTGTGTACCATCTTAACGAAGTGACCAGCACCGTCGTTACCAACCCAGTCACAACATGGCTCACCAGCGTCAGTTTTCGCAGCGATACCTTGGAAGATAGGCTTAACCGCTTCCCATGCTTCAGCAGCACCGCCAGGCATGATAGATGGACCGAAGCGCGCACCTTCTTCACCACCAGATACACCAGTACCGATGAAGTGGATACCTTTTTCACGTAGTGCAGCAACACGACGGTTTGTATCTGGGTAGTTAGTGTTACCACCGTCAATAATGATGTCGCCTTTGTCTAGCAGAGGTACTAGCGCTTCGATGAACTTGTCTACAACGTCACCAGCGCGAACCATCAACATTACTTTACGCGGCGTTTCTAGCTTCTCTACTAGTTCTTCTAGAGAGTATGCACCGATGATGTTCGTGCCTTTTGCTGGACCTTCCAGGAACTCGTCTACTTTAGCAGCAGTACGGTTGTGAGCAACCACTTTAAAGCCGTGATCGTTCATGTTTAGGATAAGGTTTTGACCCATTACTGCTAGGCCAATTACACCGATATCACCTTTCATTGTTTCTCTCCAATTTTATTTCATCGACGAGCAGCGTCTTAAGCAATTTTTGCTGCCGCGTCTAAATCTAAATACCATTCCGTTAGGCCCGATTTCGCTTGAATCTTAGCCGCTGGGTATGGCAGTGCGTGTGCTGGTGAACTGTTAATTTCTTCAACAATGTCCGCTTTTCCTGCACCAAGCACTAAGTAACTAATGCGTTTCGCTGCTTCTAATACGCGTGCGGTTTTCGACACACGAAGTTGGCCCGATTCAGGATGCGACGCCACAAGAGATAGGTTCGCATCATCATAATTCGTTTGGCCAGGGAACAGAGAAGCTGTATGACCATCTGCACCAACGCCTAATAAGATCCAGTCAAACACAGGTGTGCCGTTTTCACTCGGGATCACCTCTGCCATCTCTTTTGCAAAGCGCTCGGCTTCTGCTTTAGGCTCATCTTCGCCACGGATGCGGTGAATGTTTTCCGCAGGAATATTTACTTGGCTAAACAACAACGTGTTCGCTTCACCGTAGTTGCTTTCTGCATCGTCAGGGGCAACACAACGTTCGTCACCCCACCAAAAGTGGAGGTTTTCCCATTGAATGGAGGTTGCGTAAGCCTCTGAAGCCAGTAGTTTAAACAGCATTTTAGGAGTGCTGCCGCCAGAAAGAGAGATGTGAACAGGTCTGCCCATTTCGCTAAACGCTTTCATATCGTTAGCTAGGCTTTCAACTACCTGTTCTGCTGTTTGGTAGATCTTATGGTTGATCATAGTTCACAGTAATCCGTATCTGTTAAGTTTTTACATGGGAAACGCCAAGCGCGGCCATCACGCTGTAACAAGTCATCTGACTCTTTAGGTCCCCAAGTGCCGCATGCGTACCCGAAGAGGGATTGTGGATCTTGCTTAAAATCTAAGATTGGCTGTACGTATTGCCAGCACGCTTCCACCGCATCACTACGTGCAAATAGCGTAGCATCACCATTCAAAGCATCAAGTAGAAGACGCTCGTATGCCGTTAGCATTTGCGTTTCTTGCAGGTCAGCGTAATGGAAGTTCATTTTCACTTCCTTCGCTTCAAAGCCTGCGCCTGGCTCTTTCAAGCCAAAGCTCATTTGAATGCCTTCGTCTGGTTGAATACGAATGATCAGCTTGTTTTCTGGTGCGTTTTGACCAAACACAGGATGCGGTGTTTGTTTAAAGTGGATAACCACCTCAGTAACGCGTGTTGGAAGACGCTTACCAGTACGCACGTAAAATGGCACGCCATTCCAACGCCAGTTGTTGATGTACGCTTTCAAACCGATGTAAGTCTCTGTACGAGAATCGTCTGCAACTCCCGGCTCTTCACGGTAGCCGCGTAGGCTTTGCCCACGGACTTCAGACGCCGTGTATTGGCCTAATACTAGGTCATTGCGCAGAGCGTTTTCGTCTAATGGCTTTAGGCATTGAAGCACTTTTACCACTTCATCACGCATCGAGTCTGCATTGATTTGCGCTGGTGGTTCCATACCTACCATTGCTAATACTTGTAGCAAGTGGTTTTGGAACATGTCGCGCACAGCGCCAGAGTTGTCGTAGTAACCACCACGCTCCTCTACGCCAAGGAATTCTGCGCCTGTGATTTCAACGTAATCAATGAAGTTACGGTTCCAAAGTGGCTCAAACATCGCATTAGAGAAACGAAGCACAAGTAGGTTTTGTACCGTTTCTTTACCTAAGTAATGGTCAATTCGGTAGATTTGATGCTCTTGGAAGTGCTCGTGAATTTCTTTGTCCAGAATACGCGCCGATTCAAGATCATAGCCGAATGGTTTCTCAATGATCAGGCGTTTCCAGCCATCCTCTTCACTGTTAAGACCATGTGCTGCAAGACTTGCAGGGATCACACTGTATAAACTTGGTGGGGTTGCTAAGTAAAAAAGCGTATTGCGTTGCTCGAATTGATATTCGTCCGCAAGTTGGTCTAAGCGAGAAGATAGCTTACCGTAATCTTGTGTGTCAGAAGTATTAATTGCTTGGTAGTGCAGATGGTTAATAAATGCATCAAGCGTTTCTGGCTCAGTCTTTTCCATTTCCTGAAGCGATTTTTTCAGCTTCGCGCGGTAAGACTCATCACTGTATTCAGTGCGACTTACACCCAGAATGGCAAAATTCTCTGGAAGCTGCTTGTTCGCGTAGAGGTGGTATAAAGCAGGAATGAGCTTACGGTACGTAAGGTCACCTGAAGCACCAAAAATAACGATGCTGCTGTTTTCTGGTATTACCATCATCTTTCCCTTAAAAACGAGGTACTTATTGTGTGCCCGGATACGGCTAGAGAATGAGCCAACCCTATCAATGGCACCTCAAAATAGAAAATTGGTCTTACCTATTACGTTGATAGGTAAAGTCTATGGGCCCAAAGAACCTCAAGAAGTTGCATTTCCGATTCTTGGAAACACGACGTATTGAGGTCATTTAAGTCACTTATGTCTCAAAAGTACACACTGTACTCGCTGGAGGAGAGTCCGACACGGGGCAATATTGTCTACGACTATTTGATTTACATCAACACTTGCCAGTGCAAACGTTTAAATAAGTTGCACAAAACGTCATAAGCGATTGTATTTTATTGATAAAAAAAGTTTCATCTGAACGCTCCAAAATTTAAGCAAAAACTCTAATATGGACAATAATTACTCATCCTTGCAATCCATTACAGTTTTATCGTGATCTGTGTTACTTACTTTTTATTTCATCATCCTATTGATAATGATACTCAATTAAAGATAATGAAATCACTATTAATGTGAAAGTAGAACGCCATGAAATCAAGCGCCATTAACCCACATCCCATAAACCGAATACAATCGGTGCTTGACTACATTCACACCAACTTAGACAGCACTCTGAGCGTAGATGAAATATCGAAAGCAAGTTGTTGGTCGCGCTGGCAACTGCAACGCGTATTTCAACAACACACTGGCGTATCCGTCGCTCACTACATCAGAGAGCTTAAACTTAGCCTTGCGGCTGAGCGCTTAATCCATACTTCTGACCGCTCGTTAGATATAGCGATAGAAATGGGATTTACATCTGAACACGCATTTAGCCGTGCGTTCAGGAATATGTTTTCAAAAAGCCCCCGCGAATATCGAAAAACGCAACAACTCTCCGGGTTGAGGCAACCTTTGACGCTGCGTAAGACACCAGAAGAAGAGAAAAAACATCAGCGCTTTATTGAAGTTCGAATAGAAACAAAACCGGCTTTTGAACTTGCTGGTTATCATGAACCTATTCACGGATTGTTTTCCGCTACGCCCGATTTCCAATCCAAAGTACCGTCACTTTGGTCACGTCTTTATTCATCTGAAAACCTTAACAATTCGGAAAGTAGTTACTTTGGCGTGATTGATGTGACTCAAGCGTATTCAAACAACCAACAACTTGAGTATTGGGCAGGTTATGAGTGCAGTCCAACAGCAAACGCACCAAGATCAACGAACTCTTCCAACTCGGGGTTAGACCTCTTGGCTGTTCCTGAGCAAACCTACGCCGTCATTACACACATAGGCAAAGCATCAGAGCTCGCCTCAACGCTGGAATGGTTTATTTTACATTGGCTACCCTACTCTAATTATCATGCTATCGATGGTTATGAGTTAGAGCTTTATCCAGAAGGTTATGATGTTGATAGCGAACAAGCACAAATGCAGTATTGGATTCCTGTCGAGCCAAACGACTCGCTATCTTTAAAACCTAAGAACAGAAGAATAAGTTCCAAAGATTAGTGTTTTGCACCAAATTGTTAACTTTTCCTATTTCTTTGAATATAGAATACAAATAACAATCATTATCAATAAATAGAAAAAGTAGTGGAATTTATAAATATGGAAAGTCCGATTCGATTTCATCGTTCAGCGGTTGCTATCGTCGTATCCGCATTGCTCGCTGGCCACGCCAATGCGACTGAGAGCGTATTCCAACACGAAACGATTACGGTGCTAGGAGAAACATACCGAAACACCGCAACTAAAACCGTTTTAGAACCGGAGGAAACACCGCAAGCGATCACGGTAATCACTAAAGATGACATGGACCTACGCGGCGTAAACTCGGTGAGCGAAGCATTGCGTTATGCGCCTGGCGTAAATACAGAATTGCGTGGTGGTGCCGTTTCCCGACTTGACCTATTCAATATTCGTGGTTTTATTAACTACACCAACTTTTATGATGGTCTTCCTTTGCTGTACAACGGTTGGAACCTTCAACCGCAGGTCGATTCCGTTGCTCTTGAGCAAATCGAGGTTTTTAAAGGGCCAACGTCTGTTCTTTACGGCAATATTCCACCAGGAGGTATGGTCAACATTATCGCCAAGGCGCCTCAGTCAACACCCTCGCACTCTGTCTCGATTAGTACAGGGACTAACAGCCTAAAAGAACTGACGTTCGACACCACAGGACAAATTGGTGATTCTAATGTGGATTACCGTATCGTCGGCCTGGCAAAACAGCGAGATGGTCAAGCCGATACGTCTGAAGACGAACGTTATGTACTCGCCCCATCTTTCAATTGGCAAGCGACAGAAAGCACATTAGTGAACGTGAATGTTTACTATCAAAATGATCCATCAGCAGGTATCTACACGACTGTGCCTGCGTCTGGCTCAGTGATTAAAAACCCACTTGGCTCGATGTCACCAAGCACTTATTTAGGGGATGAGGACTGGAACACTTACGAACGCGAAGTTCTGATGATGGGTTACAAAGTCCAACACGACTTTAACAACAATTGGCAATTTCTACAGAATGCCCGCTACATGACCGCCGATGCCTATCAGGAAAACACATATAACGGTGCACTTGAAGCGGATAACCGTACCGTTGGTCGAAATGCCTATTTAACCGATGAAAAGTCCAAATCCTTTGTGATTGACAACCAACTATCTGGCTACGTTAAAACAGGAAATTTTGAACATAACTTATTGTTCGGGCTTGATTATCAGTATCTAGATTCAGATGTAAAATACAAAGACACGCTTGGGTATTCGCTAACTCAGGACATTTTTAATCCTGACCACAACAGCATTGATCGTAATGCACTGAATTTCCAATACAAACAAAACTTGGATATCAAAACGAAGCAGATTGGCGTTTATTTCCAAGATCAAGTTCGTTACGAGCAACTTGTAATGATTGCAGGTCTTCGTTGGGATAAATACGATTCAAATACAGACGCCGTTAGCGATTATCTAGGAACAGTATCCAAGAGCAAGGAAGAGTTAGACGATACCAACGTATCTTTCCGAGTCGGTGGTTTGTATGAGCTAGATTTTGGTCTCTCGCCATACCTTACTTACTCGGAAAGTTTTGAGCCAATTGCGGGTGCCGACTCTTCTGGTAAAGCATTTGAGCCATCAACCGGACATCAATGGGAGTTAGGCTTTAAATACGCACCATTATCTGGTGATATCTCAGGTAACTTAGCACTCTTCCATATCACGAAGAAAAACGCGATCTTGACCGATCCGAATAATCCTTATGCACCGAACTATCAAGCGGGCGAAGTGGTATCACAAGGTATTGAACTTGAGGCAAAATGGCAAGCTACAGCACAAGCTGATTTCACTCTAGGCTATACATATACCGATATGGAGATTACCGAGGACAGTTATTACAACCAAGAAGGTAAAACGCCGGTTTGGGTACCTGAGCAAACGGCCTCTCTATGGGCAAATTACTTCTTTGAAGGAAATCTTTCAGGCCTTCGTACCAGTGCTGGCGTTCGCTATGTCGGAGAAGCACAAATTGATGCACAGAATAGTCAAAAAGTACCGGACTACACCTTGTTTGATTTAGCAGCAAGTTACGATTTCTCAACGGTATCTGAATCAATGAAAGGGGCTAGCGTCACGCTTTCTGCAAGCAATCTATTCGATAAAGAATACTATTCTTGTTACGACAAAAATAACTGTTGGTTTGGCGCTGAGCGCTCTATCGAAGCGAAGTTAGAATACAACTTCTAACCTCTTAGAACGGAACAGCCGTAATTTGTAAAGCGATGGTTTCTACAATAAGCCATCGCTTTTTATTTTGCATAGAGCATCAATATAAACGCTACCGCGTCACTTTTTTATAGCACCTTTCTGGCCTACCAACAGAGCCATAGTTTAAATCAGCCTCTAGTTCACCAGTGCTGATCAGATACTCCAAATAGCGCCTTGCCGTTGTTCGGCTCACTCCGATTTTTTCACCTGCCTCATCAGCGGTCAGCGCACTGCCATTTAGGAACAACTCTCTGATCTTGTCTAGGGTTACACCATCAATCCCTTTTGGTAATCGGTTCGGCAAGTTGTCTTGATTGGCGTGAGACTGCAGCATTTTATCAACGAGGTTCTGATCCAAACTCTCTACGATGTCTAGTTGTTGGCGTTGGGACACATACTTTTTCAGTGCGGCATCTAAGCGTGGAAACATCACTGGTTTTAACAGGTAATCGACAACGCCACCCCTCATCGCCTGTTGTAACGTATCGACATCCCTTGCGGCTGTAATCAAAATGACATCACACGTTTGGTTACTTGCACGCAGTGTATTTAGTATCTCAAGCCCTGTGCCATCGGGAAGATAGACATCCATCAATAGTAAATCTGGCTTAAGAATGTCGAGTTGCATTTCCGCTTCCATTCTCGTGGTCGCAATTCCAACCACTTCCAAACCTGTCAGTTGGCTTAAGTATTTGTGGTGCAGCTCAGCAATAGCCAGATCATCTTCAATGATCATTACGCGAGTCGCCATACTCATAATTGTTCTTCCTTGGGTAAGTACACCGTTATTCTTGTCCCATAATTTGTATTGGGTATCATCTCAACATGGCCGTGATATCGAGTAGCAAGCTGATTGACAAGGTGTAACCCAACTCCTCGATTTTGACGAGATTTCGTCGAAACGCCTTTTGTAAATAATGTTTGTGGATCCACTGTTTTTGGGAGGCCACAGCCATGATCTATCACCTCAAGTATCACTTCATTTCCGTAATCGCTAACGGACACATCAATGTTTCTGCGTTCTGACGCAACATTTGATTCATCGCGAATTGAAGTTAACGTGGCATCGAAAGCGTTATCAATCAAATTACCCAAAATTGTGACAAGGTCTTCCGAATTTAGCCACTCAGGTAGGGGCTCCAGACGACTGCCTTCCTCAACCACCAGTTGTAAGCCTAACTCGCGAGCACGTTCAGTTTTTCCAAGCAACATACCTGCAATTAGCGGGTCCTTAACGGTATCTCTTAAAAACTCAATCATTGCTTGATAGTGTGCGGTTTCTTGTCCAATTAACTTTTGCACCGCATCAAGCTCACCCATTTGTACTAGCCCACTAATGGTGTTGAGCTTATTTCGATGCTCATGGGTTTGCGAACGTAACAAATCTGCATATTCCTTGGTTTGTGATAGCTGCTCGGTTAGATCATTAATTTCATCCCTTAAACGGAAACTCGATACCGCCCCCACGATTTTTCCATCAACATAAATTGGAGAGCGATTTGCAATCAGGCGCTTATGATTAAGGAATATTTCAATATCATGATCTTCCTGCCCGCTTTCTAATACTGTATATAGATCGCTATCACGCAGCGTGTCAGTCAAAGGTTTATTGAGCGCTGATTCTCTATCAATACCGAGAATCTGGCAGGCACTACGATTTATCGAGCGAAGTATCCCTTGGGCATCAATGCTTAACACGCCCTCTTTGATAGTGCTCATCGTCACTTCTAATTCGCCGTACAACCGCCCTATCTCTTCAGGCTCAAAGCCTAAAATGGCGCGCTGAAACTTTCTCGACGCATAATTGGATACAATGGCATTAGCGACGACAACTACGATGACCATTAAAATCAAAAAGGCCAAAAATGGTTCGATGCGGTCTTGCAGTCGGTCGAGCAAATAGCCAACCGAAACCACACCAATGATGTTCCCTTGCTCGTCAAAAATCGCAGCTTTACCACGAACTGAATAACCTAACGAGCCCTGTGCCGTCGAAACATAAGACAACCCCTGCTCTAGCGCTCGACGATTGTCGCCACCTCTCATTGGCTTGCCCAACCGCTCATCAACAGGGTGGATTAAGCGTACTCCCTTATGGTCGCCAATAACGATGAATGCAGCACCTATGGCTTCGGTTAATTCTCGAAAGCGAAGTTGGTATGGCTGGGGGTGTTGGGTTTCGATCATTTCACGAACAACCGCTGAGTCCGCTAAAAAACGGGCAACACCCAGTGCTTTTTCTCCCATTTCTTGCTCTTGATTGATTTTGAGATAAGTGAACCCTGCGGCGACAAGCAATAACAGCTCTATCAACCCCGATAGCGTCATGATAATGAGCATCCGCTTACGAAAGCTGATGGTTTTCCAACTCATTGATACATCCTTGTGATTCACTCTTGAGCGTAACGTTAACACTCAGTTAACAGCATGACGTTGTCGTGGTGATAAATCTGTGAGGAAGACAAGCAAACCGCAGAGTTTACGGTTAATTAATCGACGAGCTGAAACATAAAATTACAACCATTCACCAAATTTAGCATTCCTCTCTGATACTCAATTCCATACATAAATTGCCCTTAAAATCATGATCGCGATCACATCGATTTTAGCGGTTTTTGAGGCGTTTTTAGACTTTACAACGTATAATTTTTAATCAACGAAACCAATGAGAGTTTCGGTTTGAAAGCAGTGAAGCTGGAAGTCTATTAAAAGCTCAACATTGATGTCAGTGGTTTGGACAAAAATAAAACAAAACACAAATACTGACTATATTACAAACACTTAGACACCATCTGAAAACTGGAAAACTATAAACAGAGGTGCATTTATAGTTAGAAGGAACACCAAACATGGAACGCGATACCTTTGGAATATGCCTGAATAAGGCGATGCTGTCAGAGAATATGTATTCAACATTTACACACGTCAGGGCTTATGAAAAAAACGGAGGCGGTACTTCTGATCTCAAAGTCCTGTTATCGTTCCCTCAAATGAGTGGAAAAGATCTATTGAATACGATGCGAGGTTCTCGTCAGCTCGAGTGGAGAGCGGAGTTTCACTGTCCATATACGAAATAAATTTGTAACATCTCCCGCGCCCAGCACAAATATAACTGGGCGCATACTACTGCCCAATTTTCCCTCCTACTTAACACGCAGTTACGAATCCTTTATATTAGAGCTAATACTCTACGATAAAGCAGCTATTATGAAAAAAACAGGAAAGTTTTGGATACTGGGCTTACTTAGCAGCTCGATTTCCCTTGCCTGTCATGCGGCACCGATCACTTTTGATACCGCATGGCAGCTATTGCTAGAAAACAACTATTCTCTTAAAGCACAACGCTCAAACGTCGAGAACTACCAATACCAAGAGAGTGCCACCAGCAATCTCAACTTACCTCAAGTTACCATTGGCGCGAATTACACGCGTTTAGATACCGATATCACGCTTTCGGGAAAACAGATTCTAGACAGCACAGGAGCACACATTAACGTACCTCCTGCTTTTCAGCCTATTTTTGGTGCCTTAGCTAATACCACTTCGACCATAACCGAGCGCGATATTTTCTCTTCGTCTATTCGTGCCATTTGGCCAATTTTTACTGGTGGTAGAATTTCTGCGGCTCAATCAGCAGCAGAAGGCAAAACGGATGAGGCGAAAAGTCAGCTTTTAATGGAACAACAAGCGCGTTTTGAAGATTTATCGAAGTACTACTTTTCTGTCGTACTGGCAAAGGAAGTACTCGCAACGCGGCAAGCGGTTGAAGCTGGGCTAAAAAAGCATCGAGATTTTGCCATTAAGCTTGAAGAGCAAGGACAAATCGCGCACGTTGAGCGCCTGCAAGCCGAGGCTTCTTTAGATAAAGCATCTGTAGAAACACGTAAAGCAGCCAGCGATTTGAGTATCGCTCAGGCTGCATTAGGTAAATTACTCGCGCAAGATGATGCCGTAGAGCCCGCTGAGTCTTTGTTTATCAACGACAGTCTTCCCCCTCTTACTGCTTTTGTCGATCAAACGTTGCTTACCTATCCGGGGTTAGAGCTTCTGAGCGCTAAACACAAACAAGCCTCTAGCTTAATCAAAGCAGAAAAAGGGAAATACTACCCTGAAGTTTATCTTTACGGCGACTACAGCTTGTATGAAGACGATTCTCTCGCAAGCCAAATGAAGCCTGACTGGTTAGTTGGTGTTGGTGTCAGCATTCCACTGATTGAATCATCAGGGCGAAGCGAAAAAGTCAAAGCCGCTCAAAGCGTCGTCTCGCAGGTCGACTCATTAAAGTCCCAAGCCAAACAAGACTTATCGCTGTTAGTCCAAAAGACATACTTGGAGGCTCAGCAAGCCATTGATGAAGTACAAGGGCTCGCATCTAGCATTGAACTCGCTAACGAAAACCTGCGCTTGCGTGAAAAAGCATTTACTCAGGGTCTGTCGTCTTCTCTGGATGTTGTGGATGCACAACTTTATGTCGCGAGTATAGAAACACAACGTTCAGCGGCGCGTTTCCGCTATTTAATATCTTTAACCAAGCTACTCGCATTGAGCAGTGAAATGAACAGCTTCGAACAATATCAAAATACCGCTTATATCCCTGCTTCAACATCCAAAGAGGTGAAATAAATCATGGCAGCTAAATCACTAAAACCCGTTTTACTCTCACTTTGTGCTTTGGGTGTTGCCTCTTGGGTTGGGTATCAATTTTACCAAGCCTATCAACCGGAACCGATCCGCTTACAGGGATTAATTGAAGCCCAGCAATACAGTATTTCCTCAAAAGTTCCAGGGCGTATTGATGAGGTCATGGTACGTAAAGGCGACGATGTAGAGAAAGGTCAGCTTATTTTTACCCTTCATAGTCCTGAAATTGAAGCGAAGTTAGAACAAGCAAAAGCAGGTGAAAAAGCGGCGGACGCCTTAGCTCAAGAAGCTGAGAAAGGCGCACGTGAGCAACAAATCCAAGCAGCAAAAGATCAGTGGATGAAAACCAAAGCCGCTGCGAATTTAATGGAAAAAACCTACAATCGTGTGAATAACCTTTATAACGATGGCGTGGTTGCAGAACAAAAACGCGATGAAGCTTTAACGCAGTGGCAAGCAGCGAAATACACAGAAAGTGCCGCGTTTCAAATGTACGAAATGGCAAAAGAAGGCGCTAGAAGTGAAACCAAAGTGGCTGCGGCGGAAAAAGCGCGCATGGCATCAGGTGCCGTAGCCGAAGTAGAAGCGTACGCGAAAGATACTCAGATCTACAGCTGGTTTGACGGCGAAGTCTCTCAAGTTCTACTTCAAAGTGGTGAATTAGCACCTCAGGGCTTCCCGGTTGTTACTGTGATAGATACAGAAGATGCCTGGGCGACACTTAATGTGCGTGAAGATTACCTTCAACACTTTAAAAAAGGAGCAACCTTTGATGCCTATTTGCCTGCCTTAAACAAAAATGTTGAGTTCAAAGTAACACATGTTGCCGTTATGGGTGACTTTGCAACGTGGAGAGCAACCGATGCTTCTCAAGGTTTTGATCTTCGTACCTTTGAAGTAGAAGCTCGTCCAGCTCAACCCGAACCTGAACTGCGTATGGGAATGAGTGTTGTCGTTGAACTTTAATCACAACCACTAGGTTAATGCTATGACGATTAAGATTTCACAGCGGCATATCTTACGACGAGACAAGTGGTTGCTTTCGTGCCTTAGTTGGATACCGATTTTGCTCGCGATGATGATTTGGGGAGTGTTCTCTGCGGGCATTGCCCGGGATCTGCCAATCGGTGTGGTTGATCTACAACATTCCCAACTTTCTCGAAAGCTCATTCAATCTTTGGATGCGTCGTCGAGTCTGGCTGTTAACTATCACTACACCAGTGCAAGCGAAGCAAAAAATGCGATGATTGAAGGCGATATCTACGCTTACGCGGTCATCCCATCTAAGTTCGACCAAGATATTCTCCAGCACCGCCAACCTCAACTTTCTGTCTTTTACAACAGTCAGTACATTTTGGTAGCGAAACTGATCAACTCTGCCGTTGCGCAAGCACAAGGCTATTTCGACGCTCAGGTTGAAGTAATGGGAAACTTGGCTAAGGGTAACACCACAACGTTAGCAGCGGCTGGACAGGCTGTACCCGTGTCGACACAAATAACCGCATTATTTAACCGTAACAATAACTACGCACAATTTTTGGTAACGGCTATCGTGCCATCCATTTGGCAAATATGTATTGTAGTAAGCACTATTTTGATTCTTGCCGCGCACTTTCGCATTTATGGTGGAAAGAATGGCTTTGCATTTTTGGGCGAAAAGCCATACGCCAGGCTCACTACCCTATTAAGTCAGTACATTCCGGTCTTTATGGCGCAAGGTGCGTTGTTCTTGTACTGGTTTTATTCTGTGCTTGATTGGCCAATGGAAGGCAGTTTTGTGGTTATGCTACTAGCACAATTGGCGACGGTTATCGCCTGTATCATTATGGGAGCGTTGTTCTTCTTCTTGTCGATGGATCCTGCACGTGCGATGAGTTTTGCTGGCGCGTTTACGGCTCCAAGTTTCGCGTTCATGGGAATTACATTCCCAGTTTCTGACATGAACACGCTCGCTTATGCATGGCGTTCATTATTGCCGATTACCCATTACATTGAAGTACAAGTGAGTCAAGCAAGCTATGGAGCATCGGCCGCACAATCTTTAAGCTCGCTATGGCCTATGATTGGTTATGTTGTGCCCCTGCTCATTACCGCAGCCTTGATGGGTAAACATCGAACAGCTTCATCAACACGCCAAGCGAAGGAGGCGGTATGACATTGTGGCAACTGATTAAAGCGGAACTTAAGGCCGTTCTAACCAATCCAGTCGTTACGTTGACCGTGTTTGGTGGTGTCGTATTTTACTCGTTTTTATACCCTTTGCCTTATGCACAACAAACGCCTCGTGAACAACCAATCGCGATTGTTAATCTAGATGGTAGTCAGACGAGTTTAAAGCTGGAACGTATGGTTGATGCCACCCCGCAAGTCAACGTAGTCACTCGACTTCATACGATTGCCGATGCAAAGCAAGCATTTTTACAACGAGAGATCACCGGTTTTTTAGTCATACCAGAACACTTTTACAAAGACCTAATGCTAGGTAAAAGCCCGACTCTAGCCTACGCTGCGGACGCCTCGTATTTTCTCGTGTACGGAACCGTGGTAGAAGGATTGGCCCAAGCGGGAGGCACATTAGGGGCCCAAGTGAAAGTCAGTAAAATGGTGATAGATGGTGTGCCCATGAGTATGGCTAGCCATAATTACTCTGCTATTAAGCTTAATATGAAACCGACGTTCAACCCAACCATGGGTTACATCGAATACGTAGTGCCGGCAGTATTTGTTCTGATTTTACAACAAACGTTGATCATGGCGGTTGGATTACAGACGGGAACACAGCGTCATGGTCGTGGCTATTGGTCACAAGTATCAACGGGATCGCTGCTGCTTGTGAGAACGTTAGTATTTGTGGCAATTTATTATTTACTCGGCGCCTATTATTTTGGTTTTAGCTTCGAACGCTTAAACGTAAACCATATCGCCAACGCGGGCGAATTGCTGGCTATGTTGTTCCCGTTCTTTTTAGGTTGTTGCGGACTAGGCTTCTGGCTAGGCTACTTATTACCTCGGCGTGAACTTGTCACCTTAGTCGTCTTAGTGAGCTCTATGCCGCTCATTTTCTTGGCTGGTTTTATTTGGCCGATTGAAGCCATACCTACTCCCTTACTATGGATTGCTGATTTAAGCCCAAGCACTTGGGCGATCAAAGCTTTCTTAGCACTAAACCAAATGGGGGCAACCTGGCAACAAGTCGCTCCACATTGGACAGCACTTTGGGCACTCACTGTGCTTTGGGGTAGCGTTGCGTACTGGATTGCTAAGCGAAGTAACAAGCCAGTTGTAACAGAGAGCTTGGGGTGATAGCTGACATTTTTATTACTATAAAAAAAGCCGGGTAACTAAACCCGGCTGAAAATCTGCGTCCTTGCAGCGGACATATGGTAAAAACACTTTTTGCTCTGGGCTTACCCATTGAGCGAGGTTAGATTAAGCCAAAAAGTATGGACTCCATACTCTCATATAGAGGGTTATATCCTTCCAATAGACATTAGCTCTTCGCTAGAACGATAACGTTTTTCAGACACAAAAAAACAAGACTCACGTTGAGTCTTGTTGTTGAGAGGGATGAGCAGGATACATGTCGCCGCTAAGTCATATCACGGATTATTTTCTCTCGGTATTCTGTAACGACCTTCATGATTGAATTTTTTACATCACCGACTTGCTTAGAGGGTTGGCACCATAGGCCAAAACCAAACTTAAAACCTTCCAATAATTCAGAAGCTTCCACTGGCTCTATATGATTATTAGAAAACTCCGAATGGGCAAACGTTCTGGGGAGAATCGCCCATCCTAAACCTGCTTCAACCATTTTCACTACAAGGGCCAATTGGTCGACCTCTTCATGGTTCGAACTTACGATGACTTTTTCGCCCATTCCCTCTTCAATAAGAGACCGCAATACAAATTGTTTACTATTCCTCAAGGCTGTCAATACTCGATCTGGTGCAACAGAAGCGAGTTCACCACCTTTCTGGACGAAAGGAACAAATTCAAAATGACCTAAAAACGTCGCATCCAGACTATGTATTGCTCGACTATCATGCACATTGACAATACCGAATTGATACTCACCATTCTGTAAACCCTCTTTAATTTCGTTGCGATTACGAACAAGAAAGTTAACTCGCATCATCGGAAAATCTGCCGCTAATTGAATACGAAGCAATACAAGAAAACGGTGTGGTATAGCGCTTGAATAGGCGATACTAACATTCTCTAATCCACCGTAAGAAAGACTCAGTGCGACTTTATCGAAAGTACGAGCCTGTTCGATGGTTTGCTTAGCATAGTGGTACAGATGGTGGCCATCTTCTGTTGGTTCTACCGAACGACCGACTCGCTCAAACAAGTTAACGGCTAGTTGGTCTTCAAGATTGGTGATCACCTGCCCTATAGTGGTTCGGTGCTTATTGAGTTTGACCGCCGCCTTACTAAATGAAAGCTGTTCATAAACGGTCACGAACGCGAGAAGTTGTTCAAAACTAAAATTCATAGGTTGTGCTTACTTTTTAGAGTTATCTAATTAAATTATCACAAGATAGTAGAATTGCTACTCGGTAACGGTAACAAGCTGCGTTTGAATTCCTTCTCGACGACATAAAAAAACCTACTAAAGTCTGTAGGTTTCTTCCATCTTAGTTGTACTCAACAACGCGAGCCAAATAGTTAAATTCACCCGAGTAACCATGATAATCGCGGTAAACATCCACACTAAAATACTTAGGTTGATCGGCTTGAATATGGTCAACGATCTTCTGTTCTAATGACGTTAGCGTTTCACCCGTTTGCGAATATACAAACTGTTTGTTCACTTTTTCCAATTTGCGTTGCTTTGCTTCTTTGTGTGAGACATAGTTGTTGATCTCTTCCCACTTACCCACGTACTCGACTGCCACGTAACTCGAGTTCTCATCAATCATGATGAAGGCTGCACCTTCTTCTTTAATGGCAGACAGTTGCTGCATGTCGCTGTCGACTTTTTGCTGGTCAAGGTGAGCACCACTTTGTGCAAATGCAGTCGCAGAAGCAGTGAGCATCATTAACGTTAGAACGGCTTTTTTCATTGTGTTTTTTTCCTGTATTAAGGGAGTTCAGTCACCCAAAGTTGTCCTTGGGTGGCTTTTTTGAATCCATATTCGTAAATCGTTAGCAAGTAATGTTGGTCGAACATGTCTTTCGTCACTTTGGCGTACCCGAAGTCTTGGTCGATGTAAGTAAACTGCATCTCAATATCGTTGATTTCACTGATGTATTTCATTCGATACAGATCACCACGAGTTTGCGCTAACGTAAGGCTTGAGACGCTTTTCGATACCAAATCCAACCCTTTGTCTTTTAGTGGTCGATACGGTGCTTTCAAAGCACCATTGCGAATCACATCCAACTGAGGTGCTTTTTCTAACCCCAGAGCCTCTGAAATTTGTTGATAGTTGAAGTTAGACGGATTAAAGAACACCTGCGCTGCAAGACCACCATCTACGTGTAACTCTTCAAGTGTTTCCCCATCATGTTCAACATCGATAAATTGTGGAGGGAAAACGCCAGGGATCGATGCACTTGCGGCAAGCACTTTGTAGATCAATTCAGATTTGTCCACTAAGTCACTATTCGCAATCGCGCCGATGTTCCAAATTACTAATTCACCTGAATCAAAATGGGTACTGCCGATAAAGAGGCGTTTACCATTGCGATGTTGCTGTGCCATCGCCTCAATCATTGGCTCAGGGTAAGCGTCCGCAATGAAGTCATAGAGGTTCTCGCCATCGGTAAACGCGTCCTTAAACAATGTGTTTAAAAAGTTCTTTTTACCCAGGACGCTTTTGTCGTTGATGTTGAGCATGACTTCTTTCATCTTTGGCATTGCATCACCACCGATGAAAACAAATGGCGCAATTAACGCACCTGCGCTGATGCCCGTAATGATGGTGTAGTCTTTCAGCTCACCCTTTTCCTGTAAGCCCATCAAAACGCCAGCACCGTACGCGCCGTTTACGCCACCACCCGATAAGGCCAAAATATTGAGCTGTTCACCCTCTACTTTGATCGGTGTGGTTTGATTGTGCGCTGAGTAGAGAAAATCCGGCGCTTCATTGGCCCACATTCGAAGTGGCTCATTTGGTGTCGAACTCGCGATCTCGACATCTTTATAGTTGCTTTGAGAAACACGAACATCCAGCGTATGGGGTGAACTACAAGCTACTATCAGCAGCGAAAGTACAACCGTCACACCAGAGGAAATTAAACGATTCATAATCAGTCTCATTTAATGTTCTCTGGCGTATGACCAGAGACTCAGTTTGAAGTTAATTGGGTCAAAATGAAGTCCGTTTCGTTGTTTGGAGTTACTATAGCTAGGCACGGCTAAACCCCATAATCGCGATTGTAGGATGCTATCCATCAAAGCAATTATGCCAAGTTTCTATATGCTAACTTTACGCTTCTCCGTTAATTAGGTACTGCGCTAAGCAATTTTCACGACGTTGAACTCATGCGTCGGTTCGACAAATTCGTATTGGGCATTGATCGTCTGTAGCTCCCATGTGCCATAGCCTTTGGTGATCTCCAATACACCGTAAACGGCGTTATGTGTATGACGAAAGGCTGCGACAGGAGACATCTTCTTCACCAAACAAGAAGTAAAAATCGCAGAAATCAAATCACCGACACCGACTGGCTGCATAGCAAATTCAACACTAGGGCGTTGGGCCAAATAGCTTGCTTTCGGCGTCGCTAAAATCATACTGAAGGCGTCATCTGTTAGTGCATGCAGGTGTTTCACCAATACCATTTTCGGTCCTAACTCTAAGGCTTTTTTACATGCAGTGACTGCATCATAAAGAGAGTTAATTTTCACACCTGTTAACTCGCTCAGTTCAAACTGGTTAGGAACAATCACATCAGCGATGGGCAACAAGCTATGGCTTATCGCTTCTTTGACACCGTCTGCCACAATGCAACCTTTGTCTGGATCACCCATAACTGGGTCACACACATAAAGCGCGCTGTGGTTACGCGATTTGACTAAACTTACCGCTTCGGCCACCGCACGACATTGCTCTGCGCTGCCTTGATAACCGGACAGTATCGCGCCACATTCGCCTAACTTCTCAATGTTATCTAAGCCTCTCATTAGAGAATGAATTTCATCTGCCCCAAACTTCTGTCCAGTCCAACCTTGCTGGTACTGAGTGTGATTTGAAAACTGAACCGTGTGAATTGGCCAGACTTCGAGGCCCATTCTCTGCATCGGAAAGACTGCAGAACTGTTTCCTGCGTGGCCATAAACCACATGAGATTGAATAGAAATAATGCTTTTCATAAGTCACTCTTAATTGAGAAGTTTGTTAGCTTGGCGACTAAATAAACACAATATCGCGCACTGTGCTTATTTGGTCGGAATAGCCTCGACAACGCCGAGGCTTATTCTTAATCAGGCTGGATTCATTAGCCTTTGAATTCAGCAAAGTACTCATCCAACACTTTGCGTGTTGCACGACCGATAAGCTCGTATTCGTGGTGAGTAAGATTTGCTAGCGAAACTCGAACTGATGCATGCACTACATCGAAGCCTTGGCCTGGAAGTAGGATAACGCCGGTTTCATGTGCAAGGCGGAACAGGAAGTCTTTGCCTTTCTCGCTCGCTTTGAACCATTCAACGAATGCTGGTCCGTACAATTTGCCGCCCAGAGTGTCGAGCTCAAGCAGTGTGTAGTAGTCCACACGATCTTTGTTTTCTTCAATTTCTACACCCATGTTTTTGTACAGAGTTTTGTAACGCTCGCGAATGATGCGTTTACATGCTTCTTTGTAGTTTTTCTCTGAGTCCATCAAGCAGTTCAATGAGAACAGCGCCATTTGAACTTGTTGAGGAAGAGACAAACCTGCTGTGTGGTTAAGTGCTACGCTGCGGCTATCTGCAACGATACGGTCAATAAACTTGATCTCACGCGGTTCCGGAGTCAGCGTTTTGTAACGATCGTCCAACTCAAGTTGACGCGCTTCAGGAAGGCTACGCATTGCATCGTCAAACACGTTGTTGTGTTGAATTGCAATCGAGCCTAGACGCCAGCCTGTTGCACCGAAGTACTTAGAGAACGAGTACACACAAAGCGTGTTGTATGGTAGTTTCGCAAACAGTGAGACAAAGTCGTCCGCAAAAGTGCCGTATACATCGTCAGTCACAATGAATAGGTCGCTACGTTCGTTGTTCACGAAGTTTGATAGGTTATCCAGAGTTTCATCCGAGAACTTCACAGACGCTGGGTTTGCTGGGTTAACAACACAAAGCAGTTTGATGTCTGTATCTGCAAGCTTTTCGATTTCAGACATCGGCAGCTGCCATGTTGTCTCATCCAAACGTAGTTCAACGATTTCCAGTTCGTATTCACTCAGTTCTGGAATTTCTAGGTACGGCGTAAAGATTGGAGTGATTAGCGCGACCTTGTCACCTTTCTTCAACAGACCGTTGTTGAACATAGTTTGGAACGTGTACGTCATAGACGCTGTGCCGCCTTCCGTTGCAAACAGATCGAAGTCTGTTGTCATTGGCATCGGGCCGTACATCTCTTCTGCGATGTACTGCTTCACAACCCTTTCGATGTTCGTCAACATACGTGGTGGCACTGGGTAGTTACATGCAAGGTATGCGTTAACCAGTTCATTCAAGAATGCTTGTTTCTCTAGACCCAAACGGTCTTTTGCGTAGCTCAGCGACTTTTCTAAGAACTGCACGCCTTGGTCTTTCTTATTGTCGTTTGCAAACGTGTCGAAGCGCTCAACAATGCCCACACCATCAGGAATGCCACCGAAGCCACCATCTAGGTATGAGTAAGTGCGCTCGGCTTCCAACACTGCGAATTCACCCAAACGAATGAACGCTTTACGTGGTAGCGTCGCTAGAAAGTTAGGGTTACCACGACCAGCATCTAATAACGCGCGGTCAGGAACAGTTTGTGCCACTTCAATTAGTTTATCTTTTAATTCAAATGGGCTTAAATCTGCAAATTTTGAAAAATCAATTGTTGTGTTTTGCGTAGTCATAATATTTACCTGAATCTATTATTTACTTAAATTTGGATATTACTTTCCCTATCGCCTATTTAATTAGGCGATAAGTGTGTTCGAATTTATTTAAATTACATGCCTGCGTTTAAAGTAATAATGCCGACAATAATTGGACCCCATAGGGTAAGCAGTACATTGGCGACTGCATAAGTCACGGTGAATGAGAATACTGGCGTTGCGTTGCCTGTTTTTTCCATTAAAGCCGCGAATGCTGGGTTCGCACTTCGTCCACCTGTAACACAACCTAGTGCTTCAACTGGGTTCTTAATCTTCAATACAAAGTATGAGAAAAAGAACGAAATAAACTGAGGAATAATGGTCACAGCCATACCAAGGAACAACAGAGACATACCGTGTTCTTTGATTGTGTCGACCGCTTGAGGGCCAGCCTCAAGGCCAACAATGCCCACAAATGCTGCCAAACCGAAATCTCGAACAAAGTTCGCGGCACCCACAGGAAACTGAGCAACATGCGGATTGCGGCTACGCAACCAACCGACGATCAAACCTGAGATCAAACAACCTGCACCAGAACCGATAGTGACGGGAATACTAGCAATCTTAAAACTGATTAGACCAATTAATAGACCCACCACCATGCCCATACCAAGCACGACTAAGTCAGTCACGTTTGCTGAGCCCATTCGCTGACCAATGTTTTTCTCAACGCGATTGATGTCTTTTGCTGTACCTGTAAGCTGGATGACGTCGTTTTTCTTCACCACAAGATCCGGCGTCATTTCGATAGAGCTGCCTTCACGAATGTAATCCGTCACATAAATACCGCGCATAGAGCCTTGGTTCGAAGCCTCTTTAATCTCTTGCAGCGACTTACCAATCAGTTTGCGGTTGTCTGCGATCAGTTGACGGTTTTCTTCAATAACTTCATAGCCTTCTGGAAGTGCAATCTCGTTGTCAGCCAAACCATCTTGCAGCTTATGTACCGCATTACGACGACCAGTTACAACAATGACATCCCCTTCTTTCAGTGCTGTGAATTTGTCCACTTCTAGCACTTTGCCATCACGTTGAATCAATTCAATACAAGCAGCTAGAGCGTGTTGGTTTAACTGAGCTAGGGTTTTGCCTGCTAGCCCGCCATCTTTGCTCACTTTAAATGCTCGTGTAACCAGCGCGGTTACTGCGTTGAATTCACCCGGCGCAAGATCGCGCTTACCATTTGAGTTTTTCTCTTCTAGAGCAATCGCTTCTGCTCGGATATCCCACTTCATCAGTGTTGGGAATACCCATGTCACCATCAGAATTGGACCAAGCGAACCAAAGATGTACGTAACCGCGTAGCCTACTGCGACGTTGGTCTGCATTAGGTGCTTCGCTTCTTCTGTCACACCACCAAGACGTGCGATCGCATCACCCGCTGTACCGATGATTGCCGATTGAGTCAAACCACCAGCTGCAAGGCCTGCTGCCGTACCTCTGTCTAGATCAAACATCCAAGCAGCTGCTAGTACACAAAGCAGGCCAGAAACCGTCATCACTACAGCGGAAAGTAGAATGTTGATGGTTCTAAAGTTCAGTGCTTTGAAGAACTGTGCACCACCTTGATACCCTACTGCGTAAATAAAGAGCGCAAAGAAAATGCTTTTTACGCCGGGATCAATATGAACACCAAATTGCCCAATAATTACACCCATTAATAATGTTCCGGCAACACCGCCAAGAACAAATCGACCAATGGTAATTTTACCAACCATATAACCGAGAGAGAGCGTAATAAAGAGAGCAACAAATGGTGCCATGTCAAAAAGGTTAGAAATAATTTCCATGACAATTTTACTCTTACTAATAAATATAAAACTCAAATAATCTAACGAATAATCTTTCACTCATATTTGTTGGATTATTTAATTTAAAAAGCATCTCGTTTGCTTCGAAGCGAATATTAGAAACAAAACCTCACAACTCGTAATCCCATTTGAAGGACGAAACCATCACTTCGCATATTCAAAAGCAAACATTGAAAAATAATTGTCGAAAATTTAACAACTTAGTGGTCTGAAATGAACATAGAATAAATTGGAAAATAAATTTATTTTTATTTTCACTGTCCAAAAAGCTACTTTGCTGCGCTATTCCCTCTATATAGCGCATAGCACCTTTCGTTTGATGGATTAGATCCTGCAAAAGCGATTATCACTGATGCCATCACTTGCCTTATCTTTACATTCATCAAGTTAATAGAGAAAAACACCATGAACTCAATGCCACATGAACTTGTGTGGGGCGAAGTTTACTTCCCTCCCTTGTTGCTGGTTATTGCATTGGCTTACATGCTCACCATTTTGGTTGGAACCGTTGCAACAAAACTGGGACTCCACAAATACGTTGCATTTCCCGCGCTCGCTGAGCTAAGCCTAATTGTGATTTTTACTGGCGTTATTGGTCGATTCATTACCATATTTTGAGGCAAATTCCGTGATAAAACGTTATCTCATCACACTGCTACTACTGTGTTCAGCTGGCACCGTGATTTTCAGCTACTACCAATCATACTCTGACACCCCTTGGACTAGAGATGGCCAAGTTAGCGCGCACATCGTTTCTATAACCCCCCGCGTAACAGGACAAATCATCCAAGTCTACGTCGAAGACAATTCGCAAGTGAAACAAGGCGATTTGCTGTTTGAGATTGACCCAAGCATCTATAAAGCGGCATACCACAAAGCATTGGCGACTCAAAAACAAGCGGTCGCTCTGTTAGCAAAAGCAAAAAACGAAGAGCAGCGAGCACTTAAGTTAGAAAAGCGCACACCTGGCGCTGTACCTGTACTGACATTGAATAACCTAGACAATGCGGTGGAGACAGCCGTTGCCAACGTAGAACTCGCGAAAGCCAATGTTGAAGAAGCCAAGCTAAACCTTGATTACACAAAAGTTTATGCGCCAACGAATGGTTATATCACTAATTTGAACTTACGTGTCGGCTCTCAAGTCGTCGCTAACTCCCCAGTCGTGGCTTTGATTGATGAAGACAGCTTTTGGATCGAAGGATATTTCAAAGAAACGGATTTAGTTGGCGTTGATCCACAAGATAAAGCCTACGTGACCTTAATGATGCACAATGAAGCTGTGTTGGAAGGAAAAATCAAAAGCATCGGCTACGGTATCGCAAAGCAAGATGGCAGCACAGGCAACGATCTCCTGCCAAACGTCAATCCGAACTTCCAGTGGATTCGTTTGGCTCAACGTATTCCAATTAAAGTTAAATTAGATCACTTACCGAAAGATTTTCAACTACGTGTTGGTATGACGGCCTCTATCAAAATCATCAAACAATAATGCGGTGGAATGTATGTTTAATGCCTCAACCAAAGAAGCAATCAAAGCTGCGCTGTCTATCGTTATCGCGATCTGCCTTGCCTTATGGTTTCAATGGGAGAAACCGTATTGGGCAGCGATCGCAGTCGCGGTAATGGCATTAAATGAAAGCTTCGCTCACTCGATAAACAAAGGTCATAATCGCTTATTAGGAACCCTCCTTGGCATCGGTTATGCCTTTTTCCTCATCACGACGTTTTCTCAAGATCGCTTTTTGTTTCTCACCTTCTTCACCTTGTTTTTAGGTGCGTGCATTTTTATGTCGAGCGACGAAAAGTATGGTTATGTGTTCTCTATCGGTTTTGCTGTGTGCTCCATCATCGCATGTATGGGAGGATTTGATAGTCAAGCAACGTTCCACTTCGCTGTTCTTCGCATGCAAGAGACTATTCTTGGTGTGATCACGTTTTCTGTTGTGTACCGATTAGTCTGGCCAGTCAGTACAGAACAAAACTTCATTCAACGTTTTGAGACCAGCAGAGAGGCGATGCTTAACGCTATGAAATCGCCCAATGATATAGATACTGAAGCTCTTGAGACCAACAGCGCCAACATAGAAAAGTTGTTCCAACTGGTCGGTTTACCACTTACTGGCAGCTACCACTTGAAAGAACATCGTCAGCTATGGCGTGCGCGTTTAAATGAGATGGCACAAATCCAAGACCGATTGCTAGAACAAGCAGATAAATCGCAAAGTCGTGAGATCGATTGGCCAACGCTAACGCAGCAACTTCAAAGCTTTGATATTAAAAATCCAAGTACGTCGCTCATTGGTCACGTTGCTTATGTCATGCAAAGAGAGAAAAACACGGTTTGGCATCACGAGCATCGAACGTTTATCCAGCATTTGAATGAAGACGGCAGAAAGGTATTGCAAGGTGTATCCATGTTCGTCACTTCTTTGTTGATCTGGATTTATCTGCCCGTACCCGGAGGTTTCATTTTTCCGATGCTAGCAGGCGTGTTCTCTTCAATCGTTCCTACTATGCCACCAAGCATTATTAAAGATGCATTTTTTGGTGTGATAGGCACTGGCACGGTGATTCTATTGCAATACATTTTCATAATGCCAATGATGACCGAGCTTTGGCAGCTTGGGCTATTCTACTTCATCAACATCATCGTAATTTGGAAGGTGTTTTCCACACCAAAACTGATGGTACACAGAATTCTAGGTATTAACTTATTGGTTGTCTTGACATCAGGAGCGCTCAATTTAACCCCAGCGTATCGAATTGAAACGTCCTTGCTGATGCTGGTAAACATTATGATCATTTTGATGATTGCCAAGTTGTTTACTGATCTGTTTCGTGTTCGCGTTACGGTCTAAGCGTCACCTCCGTTCTTGAAACTAAAGCCCTGCATTGCTTCTGCTATGCGGGGCTGTTTGTTTGTGAGCTAGCCATTATTCCTCCGTAACCCATAAAGCGAGGATAGTATCCATCAAAAGCGATTAACGGGATTTCTCTTCACCTCATAAAATCCTCTCATTGATTCACGAAATGCAATCGAAAACCATGCATTCACAACGTCAATCACAGCAAACATATCTATCTAACTGAACAAGAAGTTCAGTGACACATTAACTGTCTGAGTCTCGAAGGTTTGAGACTATTCAGAGTGGAAACTGTCATGAGTTTTTTTGAATTACGCGCCGGCAAGACGTCTTCTCTTACTGTGCTCGCGAGCGCACTAATGCTTACTACCCCCACTTTTGGCTTCGCCGCTGAAGAGACGACGACCTACAACGAAGTAATCGAGCAAGGCCGAGCGCTGTTCGACAAATACGGTATCAGTCATGATTTACCAAAACTGGCCATCAGCTCTCTAGTTCAAGGCGAGCATTTGGTAGAGCATGCCCACCGAAGTGTTAAAATCGGTGATAGCGTTCGCGATTCGTCCGTCTACTTGGTTAAGAACACCGATAACAAAGGCAACATTGATCTGCGTATCAAGTACAACCCTGAACAACTCGATGAAAATGAAAAAGTACTTGATGAGATCGAAGCTTTCACACGAACAGAATACCGCCTTCGAAACTACGCAGAGAGTTTTGATCCGTCATCAGTAAGAGCCAAAGAGGATCAGAATGGTAATGTGATCATCAGTTTTAATTACTCAAAATACGGTCTTCCTCAAGATATCGCCTACTTCCGCTTTTTAAGCGTTGATATTGAGTTGGTTAATGGTGAACCGAAACGTATGGTCATTACCAACGATAAACCGTTCACACATCACAACTACCAAGTGGATTCTTACGATCAAGAGATCCTCTTCCAGAAGTTAACATCAGGCAAAATTGCGATTGCCAGTAAAAACACCAAGATAGTTGGTTCAAAGAAAAATAAACCCCTCGAAATGATGAGCAGCGTAAAACCGGTAGCGATTTATGAAGATAAGCTTGGCGTGCAAGTACTAGACGAAAAACGCTTGAATGAGGTATCTGATCCACGCATGCAAGAAGCCTGTGTTAAGCTAGACCGAGTTTTTCCTTTAATGGGTGATATGGTTCGTCGTCAAGGTATCGATTTGCCTCTGCCGTTTGGTGTGTCGCTAGCGTATCGAAATCAAGATATGAATATTCCATTTAATGATTTCACGATTGAAGGCATCGGCCTTAATGAACTGTTTGATCCAGAAGACAGTGTCGGCATCGTCAGTGCTGAGAGCATGACGCTTCGTGGCGATGTAAACATCCTGCCATTTTGGAATGTATTTGGTTACATCGGGAAAGTTAATGTCGATGCCAATGTTAATGCCGCTTACACGGGTGAAGGTGGTCAGTACATAAAAGATAAGCTGAACGATAAACTGCCAGGATTAGGTGATAAGTTTTGCGATGGTTTATCTGCACTTTGTAGTCGCGGACGCCTAGACGTGCCGCTGCATTTGGAATATGACCTTCGTGGTATAGGTACAACCCTTTCGGTTGGCTATAAAGAATTCTTTGCTTCTGTCACTGGTACCTATTCGCAAACTCGCTTAAAGGGCTTAGATGATTGGGGCGATGGTATTGTTACTGTACAGCCGATGTTGGGTTATCAACTTGTCGATTATCGCACGCAGTTCTTTGTCGGAGCAGAATATCAAGGGCTGGACGCTCGAATGGACGGGCATGTAAAAAGCGGTGATATCGAATTCGATTACGACATTGGTGTAGATCTTAATCAATGGGCGTTTTTGACTGGTTTCAATAAGCAAATCGGCAAAAACTACAACCTGACCTTTCTCTATAACAAAGGGGAAACTCGAGAGTCAGTGACCTTAAATCTTGGTTACCGTTTCTAGCTCTCAGAAAGAGCCCGCCCCTATACGATGGTAGGACTGCATCCTACAAAGGCGATTACTGAAACTGTCGCCGATGTCCTACCATTTGAGCCATCAATACAACAAGCCATCCAACCATTCACGGATTAATGCCAAAGCGTCAGGACGTCGCTTGTTAGATGCCGTTTAACATTTTCGGTGTACGCACCAAATGACTTTTTGGACATAACAATGACTTTACTCAATCGCTCAACTTTAGCCATTACCATCACTCTTGCCTTAGCAGCTTGCAGTGATGACTCTGGTAAACCTAGCGTTCCTAACGGCCCGAAGCCACTACAACCCTTACCACCAGAGCAAATCGCTTTGGAAATTGGCGATGCAACCATTCAAGCGACCAAAGAGTCCCTTGTCATCACGCCTCTTGATGCGGATGAAAAACTGGCAGCGGTAGAGGCGTTCAAAGGTATCCAATTTGCGCAAGCAGACCGCTTTCAGCACAGCATTGCGGTCCCACTTGAAGGCGATATTGATGCGACTCAGTTCGGTGATGCGTGCCCGCAGTTAAAAACCACGGCACAAACGCAATCAGAAGATTGTTTGAACCTAAACATTTGGCGACCAGCAGGGACAGAAGCGTACGCAGATTTGCCAGTGTATGTCTTTATTCACGGTGGAGACTTTGAATACGGCTCGGGCTCAGAACCGCTGATTCATGGTGATATGGTGGTTGCACAAGGTGCTGACGATGGTAACCCGTTTATTGCAGTTACTTTTAACTATCGCTTGGGCTTGTTGGGCAGTGTTTGGGTCGATGGTTTGGACAACCCAGAGGGCGGTAACTTTGGCCTAGGCGATCAAAAACACGCGCTTGAATGGGTTCAACAAAACATAGAGGCATTCGGCGGCAATCCGCAAAACGTGACACTCATGGGTCAAGGTGCGGGTGCCATGTCGGTGGGAATTTTACAGCAATCAAAAGGCGATGCGGCAATCGCAGGTGAGCACTTTCAACGTGCCATCATGCAAAGCAACGCTTACGGCTTTGAATATAAAAGTTACGATGTTGCCAAGAGCCAAAGACTAGAGCAAAGCGTTGAAGATCTTGCGTTACTACCACTTGAAGAGATCATGAAGGTACAGAGCGAGATGCTTGATCCGATTCAACGTCTTAAGAACTGGGTACTGACCGCCGTGAATATTCCGGTTATAAGCCCAACACGCGACAACAGCCCATTAGCTACATTGATGCCATTTGCGCCTTACATCGAGCATCGCCCACCAGCGTTTCTAGTGAAAGAAGTACCAGGCTATCACTTTACTGAGCAAGCCATTGAGAGTGAATGGATCGTACCGACGGTAATTGGCTCAAACAGTGCAGAAAGCAATACTCTGGGCATGCTACCGAGCCTGACATTTTTGATCCCAACTATCACTGAAATCTTGAGCCAAGAAGCGCCAGAAGTCATTGAAAGTGGTGACGAAAACTTAATCGTCGAATACATGGTGGAGTGGCTAGAATCGGAAACGAACTTAAACCGTTTACGCGCTGAATATCGTTCATTACTCAACGATTCAGCTTCGATTGAACTCGATCTTTCTGACTTATTGGAACTGCTGCCTAGCACCGCTTATGAGGCGATGACTAAGTTGTTCTTCGGTTTGGGGAACTCCGATTCAAGCACGGAGTTACTTGCTCTGGCTGACTTCTTCCCTAACGATGAAAGCGAACTGAATGGCGCGGCGAAAAACATGCAGCAATTCAAAACCATGTTGCATGATTTGCTCTTCACGGGTCCAAACCGTCATAAAGTTTCAACTGAAGAAGCAACAGGAGCAACGCCAAGCTTCTACTACTTTGACTACAAACCTGGATTCAACGTATGGACTTACAATACCAAAGGTGAAAATGGCGATCTCGACGTTGGTGATTTACTCAAAAGCATCAGTTGTATTGTGGGCGCTTGTAATGCATCGGAATTACCATTTGTGTTTAATAAAGCATTAAAGCTTGATGGTTCAAGTGTTCGCCCAGGTAGCAAAGACAAAGCAATGATGAACGAGCTCTCTCGTATGTGGTTTAGCGAACGTTTATTTGAAGACTTCCAATACAACAGCGCGACTGATCGAGTATTGCTGATCGATAACGATGGCGGTATTCAATCCACACAAGACTGGGACAATGCTCATCACTCAGGCATCGATCCAAAACTGCGCCAAGGTCGCCTCAACGGTCTAGAGGAACTTGGGCTGATTCTGAGTCACATGTAACGTTATCTTCAGTTACTAAAAAGTCGTTACCAAATACCTAAAAGCCAGTTCGCTGGCTTTTTTCATCCTTATTCCTTGAACATAATTAGGAAGGTTTACTCATGTTTCCTAACGCCCTTCGTGCCCTGCTACTCTTCATCTTCAGTGCACTATTGGTTGGCTGTGCTCAGCCCTACCCTCAAGTTGAACCGGATTTTGAAGCCAATTGGCAAACTACTCAGCATCAAGCCGAAGTTTACTTAATTCCTAACGCTCCGGAAGCCTTTGCTCGTCGTGTTGAACTGGTAAGAAACGCTCAGCAAAGCATCGATATGACTTACTTTTCTTGGGAGAGTGACACGCTTGGTTTGATGCTACTCAATGAACTCAAACAAGCAGCAGATCGAGGCGTGCAAGTTCGACTCACTCTCGATGATTTATTGGTGTTTAACGAGAAATGGCTTGCTGATCTCAGTGCTCACGACAACATTCAAATCCGTTTATTCAATCCGTTTGATTCACGTAAGTCAGGCTGGATTGGTCGCGCCGTCAACTTCTCTACTCATCAACAACGTTTGGACAATCGTCTGCACGAGAAGTACTTCAACGTCGACCATCAATGGATGATTCTAGGTGGACGCAACATTGGCAACGACTATTTTGGTTACAGCCGCAAAGCCAACTTCTTTGATATGGATGTCTTGTTCAAAGGCAGCATTATTCGAGCGTTCGACCAGAATTACCAACAACTTTGGGACAGCAAGCATGTCACGCCAATAGAAAACATCGTTAACGTTACCCCAAACTATTCCGCGTTCACTAAAGCGCTTAATAAAGGTGAGAAAGACAAAAGCATCATTCTGACGGAAGTTGAAAAACAGGTTAAACACCTGACCAGCCCCAACTTCATTGCTGCGCAAGTCACCCCCGTTTTCGACTCATTAAACAAGTTAGAAAACAACAAATCCTACTTTAGAAAACGGGCAGAACACCAAGTTTGGCAACAAATAACCTCTGCATCAAAAGCTGTGATATCAACGCCTTATGTGGTACCAAGTGATGGTGAATTTGCCTTTATTGATACCTTGATGGAGCAAAAAGCGGACATAACGTTAATGACGAACTCGTCTGCTTCTAATGATTCTGGCTTTATTCCTGCTTATTACGAGGAGCATCGCCAAACCTTGTTGGATAAGGGCGTTCATATACTTGAGTACAAAAACCAAGCGAAAAATGATGACCATTACTTCCATGCGGATACTTATTATCACAACAAGACGGTGATACTCGATGATCGGCTGACTTATATCGGCTCATCAAACTTCGACCCAAGATCGGATTTCCTCAATGTGGAATTTGGTGTGTTGGTCCAAAGCGAAGCCTTTGCAGAACATGTCATGCACTACTTAACTCGACAACAAGATGAACTGTTTTGGCGAGTATCTCGAGATGGACAAGGCCAAACTCAGTGGCAATCAATGAATGAGAACCATACTAAGAATCCAAACTATGGTGGATGGCATAAGGCACCTAACTGGATATTCAAGAAACTGAATGGTGAGTTCGAACTCTAAACAATCAAGACTTAAAAAGGCTTTCTATCTGCAAGGATGAGAGTTTTTTTAATGCCCGCTAAAACTGCGTGCCTAGCGAAAAGTGAACGCGGAATTGGTCTCCTTGCGGAGCATCTAAACCATAAGCAACGTCCACTTTGACAGGCACGTATTTTGAGTTCCATATCAAACTCAACCCTGTACCACTTTTCCAATCCACCCTATCATTGAAGGCATCACCAACATCATAAAATGCCCCAAGCCACAATTGGCGGTAGACCTGATATTGATATTCCAGCCCAACAGTAAACATGTAACGAGCACCCATTAGATCGCCATTTTCATCTCTCGGAGAGATAGACTCATAACCATAACCACGAAGATTGCCATCACCTCCTGCAAAGAAACGTAATGATGATGGAATATCGCTCAGAGTGTCAGCGACATTAATGCCAACATTAGAACGAAAGTGAAACTTGTGTTTTTCACTAATGTCCCAAGACAGAACACTATTACCCTCAATACGCAGCAAACGAGAATCCGAGAAAAAATTAGGGTCTGAGTATTCCAATGAGTAAACGTGACGGTGCCTTACTTCTAATTGATCGTTCTTGCGATCAAGCAGTGAAAATGTCACCCCCGGTAATAACAACTGTGATTCGTTATTCTCCGACGCTTGTCGATAACTCTCTTGCAAATAACGAACGTGCATGGTGCTTTGCCAATCACTGTCTAACTGCCAGTGCTTTTCAAACGATAAATCATTAGAAAAACTCGATGTATCTCGATAATCGACATGCTTAGATTCAAACTGAATCCCGTAGTAATCCGTTAGAACATTTTTGGTGGGAATTTTATAACCTAGTAATAGCGATTGTTCCGGTTTGGAAGCGTACGCTTGTGCCTCAAAACTGTGTCCACGTGCGTTATACCAAGGCTTGGTCCAGTTTAGCGAAGCGCGTAATCCCAAGTCTGTCGAATACCCTCCACCGACTTGCACAATATTGCGTGAATTCGGCTCTGCGAGCACTTCTATCGGCACCTTATGACCATCGGATATCTCCTCGAAATTCGCTTTCACAATCACACTGCGAAACCAATCAGTACTGGAAAGATCGGCCTGATATTGACTCGATTTCAAAGTATCAAAATCGTCGCCCCGTTCAAATGTTCTCATCGCTTCTATTCGTGCCGTTTCGATACCCGACGTAAGGACAGAGAGCTCTCCAAATTGGTAACGAGAACCACTAGAGAAATGCAGATTCACATGGGCTTGATTCAAACTTGGAATGACTTCCAAAGACGATTCGATAAAACGTCCATCTAAGTAACCTTTTTGCTGAGCCAATGAAATCAAGTTTCGTTTTAGCGTGTCGTACTCAGAATGAAGCAACGGCTGCCCTTGTTTAAGTTGAGCTTGATTAATTAGTTCGATGAAATCTTGATCGTTACTGGCCTCTCCCGACACAGCAATATTAGATTTTTTGACCAACATAACCTCCCCCGCGTCAACCTCAAGCGTGATGAGATCATTCTCTGATCTCTGAACATTGAGCTCGGAATGATAGTAGCCATAAGGGTTTAACGCATTATTAACCATCTGCGTTAGTCGATTTGAGGTAATGTTTGAAACAGAGAGTTTCGTTAGTGGTGTAAGGTGACTTTCAAGATTTTTCTCTAATATTGGTGTTAGCCCTTTGATTTTAAATTGCGCTCCGAGTGCATGATGTAAAGGCATAGAAGCTAAAACTGATATACCTATTATTTGTTTAATGAGAGGAGACACACCGCTACCTAGTTTAGCAATACACTCGACAAGGTTAATGATGGAATGGCATATCAGTTAATCGCGTTTGTAGGATTGCTCCCTACGAAATCCTCTCGAAAATTCACGTTTCACAAGTAGATTCTTTGAACAATAAGTGGGCTCAAGCTAGGAGGTGGCAAATCATGCGGTCTGAAATAGGTATACTGTTTGCCAAAAATACAAAACCCAACGCTGAATGGATCTCATCAAGCGTTGGGTTACATTGATAATGTGTTTTTTAATCTAAAAAGCGGTCTGTTTGTAAAACTAGATCGAAGAACAGTTTCCTTTTTCTGCCATGTCGACTTTTAGTACTTCTGCTTTACCTTTGCTTTCGTCTACGAGTTCTACGCCCGCACCACCAACAAATACACCCATTTTAATGTATTGATTAACGAAATAATTACGGCCCTCTTCCGTTAAGATAGTTAAGTGATTTTCAGAAAACTCAGACTCTGTACTTACTTGATGTTCTTTATTGCCTTCGACCTCATGGTAGAAGAATACACCAGGAGCGGTTTCACCAATACATTCCCCATCGACGTAAACATACTTTTTAAGCGCTGCTCCGACAAAAGCATCTTCTCGGTAAATGTAAATCCCTGCGTTCCCCTTTTGAGGTGCTTCAAATGATTTCATTTGATTTGATACTGTCGAATCAACAGTAGGAACAGAAGCACAACCTGACAAACCCAAAAGGAATGCGGAACACAGAATTACTTTATTTTTCATGTTATTAACCTAGCTACGATAAAATCGCGCCAACCATACTATAAATAAATACGTTCACTTATTGGTATTTTTGAAATTTGTGATTCAACCTATGCAATAGCACTCATTTAGCGTATAGATTGAGCAAACATTAGCCATATAATAATCACGAGAATAAAATGCCCTGTATCTAACGATCACTAAATGCCACTTTACTCGCTAGACTGATAAGTAGAATACCTGAAACACCTTCAAGAGTTCTTGAATAACGCTGAGAGTGTGGACGACTAAATACCCAATTACCCACAGAGGCGTACAAAACGTTACATGTCGTCGCAAGTACGCTGAACAGCAAGCCAAGTACTAATAATTGCATTGATGTTGAGCTTGCAGACGTATCAATAAATTGAGGCAGAAACGAGAGAAAGAATAGCGCTACTTTTGGATTCAAGACGCTGACGATAACCCCCTGAACAAACACATTTTTATTATTATCAACATTTTTGTTTTCAACGATTTTACTTTCTCCACGCCACATAGACAGTAATGACTGAACACCTAAATAAACTAGGTAAGCGGCCCCTAACCATTTAACAACGCTAAAAGCCAAAGATGAACTCAGAATTATTGCTGACAAACCTAAACATGCCGCTAGTGTATGAAAAAAGTAACCAACACCAAGCCCCAGAGCCGCTTTCAGCCCAGCAGATAATTTACCTTTCATTGTATTGGAAACAATATAAATTACATCAGGTCCAGGAATCATGTTGATAGCGAGACAAGCGACAACAAATAATAATAGTGAGTTTGAATCCATTCTTTTCTCCAAATTAACGTCTTGCGGGATAACATTTCCTCGAACTACAAGTAATGCAACGTCCAGGTTTCAATTGGTTATATTTAGTATTAACAACACGTTACTAATACTACAGCACTGCACGAAGAGCACAATCATGAACAGTGATACGAATTAAATTATGGGCCTTTGTTAGCCCTTTGAATGATAATATTTAGCATCGTTTGGTTATAAGCTTTTTCCAGCCAGAAGCTCTTATGGAAGTTAACATATCGGCTACTTAGTATACTTAATAGACCGTCAAATAAGATAGATTATCTATTCTTATTTCTTCAAGCCTTTTGTGCTTCATTTTCCTGCCTCACTAAGCAGCAACTTAATACTTGCTACACCAAAAAATAACGCGAACACGCCTTCAAAAACTGCTTTGGATCTGAGATAGGTTTGTCTGACCTTTTTATGCGCGAAAAGAAAAGCATAGCCAAAGAAAACCAAAGCACTAACCAGCCCCACAACAAAAATGACCGACAACAATTCCAACGGACTGGCCGTAGGAGGAACCCCTATCGAATAAAGCGCACCGAAAAACAGAATAGCCTTTGGGTTAGTTAAGTGAATTAACACTCCGGTTAAGTAGTTACCCTTCTTTGTCGTTACGTATATTTTGGGTAACTTTAGCTGCTCGATGTTGCAGGCAGAATGTACGGACTTTAAAGCCAAATATAAAAGATAAAATGCCCCACAATATCTAAGAATTTCAAAAAGCCAAACATTGCTATAGAGTATGGTTGCGAGACCAAAAGCGGCTGAGGTTGACCAAAATAAAGACCCCGTTAAAACACCTGCAGCCAAATACCCACCAAAGCGTCGACCGTGGTTCATTGACGTGCCTGCTATCGCAAGAGTCGCAGGTCCGGGGCTAGCGATGGCAGCGATAGCTGATACGACAATCAGTGAATAACTTATCTCTTCCATTTTTACTCTAAGCCTCCAAATGGAGTTTTATCAACACTTATCGCGGAATACTCTATTGAACGTACATCAGAAGCGTAATACTGATTAAAACACCAAGTGTCACGAATCGAGTTGAGATTCTTTGGTATTTTACTGCTCCAAAATAACATCAAATCCGCCATAAATGAGACGCTTTCCATCAAAGGGCATTGGGTTATTGTCTGGACTCATTCGAGGATCACCCATGATCCGCTGCCACCCTGAGTCCCGAACTTCTTTTGAAGGCCACACTACCCACGAAAACACAACGGTTTCGTTGCTTTCAGCGTTAACTGCCATGGGAAATGATGTGATCTCACCATCTGGTACTTCACTCCCCCACGTCTCAACAACCTTTAAGGCCCCAAACTCCCTGAACATTTCTGCTGCTATTTTTGCGTGTGCGATATACTTTTCTTTATTCGCTGTCGGCACTGCAGCGACAAACCCATCAATGTATGACATAAGTAAACTCCTTTCATTGGAGTTATAACCATAGCTCAATAAAAAGAATGCACATGATGTCAAACCATAGAAGCAGGTACGTAATACAGCTTGAGAGCTACATTCCTAGCTTGGACTTTATATGCATATTTGAAAGGTATGTGTTTGGATCAAGCTTGGTTAGCATATTTATAATCTCCAAAACACTCGAATACTCAATACGTTCCTCTTCAGCATGCCCGATCCCACCTATTGTAAAGTGAGTAAAGCGGTAATCACGATAAACGTTTTGCAGCTGGCTAGAAATATCTTTGAGTAATCTTTTACTGAGGGCGAATGCAGGGTATTCACTACTTTCTGAAAGCTCTGCTGTAGAGCCAATAGATACAATATTGCATTTATCGTTAAGTGAACCTAAAGCGTTAAGCTCATTGACTAAATTAAGATACCCAATCGGACCAACATTCATAAACTCAATCAGTTCGCTTGTTGTCAATTCTGAAGACTCTCCCCACATCGACGCCAAATAAACTATGATGTCAAACTCTACACCTTTGAAGCACGTATAATCTGGCTTTTTACCGGGATCAACGTCAATACAAACAGAAGCGACTCCCTCCTCAACTAGCTTTGATCTAGAAACCGCATAAATTTCTGTACCCTGTAAGTTCGTAGCCAAGAACCTTCCTAGCCCCTTACTACCTCCAACAATTAAAATCTGCATAACCCTATTCCTTGATTAAGGTTGTCTTTCATATTGTCCGTCAAACTGTTCATTAGGCATCACTTTAACGTTTCTATTGCCCTACTTAGTTCTATCTTCAATTTCATCGAATGGTTCAACTGAAATACGCTCTGCAATTTCACTCATCTTCTTCATTTTTTCTGGGTTACTAGTTCCCCAAAACCGCTCCCAGTCTTCACGTGTTCGCCACTTGGCAATAGTTAAAACCTTTTCCGGTACATCGTAAGAACGAAGCATAAAACTACCAAGCGCCCCATCTACTGACTGATGAATTGAATCTGTCGTCGAACGCCATATATTTTGAAACTCATCCATTTTTTCACTTGGCACACGCCATTCATACACAACTCTAAACATAACACTTCCATTAAAATTTCTAGATTTAATACGGCAAAGTATCAGGAACACTAAGCCAGGTTAATAGATGAATAAAGCAACATAGTAGAGCGTAGAACAACCTAAAAAACAAAGCGTAAACGCTCTAAATCACTCCGATTCGATTAGTCATGCACACATTCAAAGATTTCGTATTGACGTTTAACATTGGCAGTTACTTTTCCCCAATGTGAGGCTTGAACTCTTTCCTGATGTTGCTTAAAAGAGGCTTTGTCGACGAACTCCTCATAGACATCAAAACGAAAAGGATTAGTCGAGCTTTGAGTCACAAGAAAAGTAAGGCAGCCCGGCTCTTCTAACGTGAGCCTTTTGTGAGTTATTAACGCATGTTTTACTAATTCTAAATCCTTTTCCGGAACTAAAATAAAGCCTTTCAATGTTACTTTCGACATATCATCCTCTCGCCCCTGTAACCTTTCGTTAAGAAGTAGCCAACACGCCCTCAATCTCAACCATCATATCGCAAATGTGAATCTCACATGAATTAAAATGCCACGTGTTAGGAATCTATTTCTAATGCCCTATCGACTTACGAGCATAAGGTTATCTCTACCCTTTCTTTGCCTTTACCGATGTTCTTGCGTTTTAATTGAATTTGGCCGACTTCTGATGTGCGCTTTAAATGAGTGCCACCGCAAGGTACTTGCGCAAACCCATCCACTCTCCAATACCTTCTTTCGCTCTCTTGATCGGAAAAGTCACTAATAATAACTGAATCAGAGTTAATCAAATCTTGCACATCAGTTTCAATTTCTTTCAATAGCGGGCCAATACTTTCAGACCACTCGAAATCTATGCGACTCTTATTTTCAGAAATATGCGCGCCTATCTTAACAATGCCTTCCCGACGCTGATAAAACATCTCGAGCACCACTTCAGCCGCAAAGTGTAGCTTCATTAAGGCGTATCTACGCTTCCAATCAATATTCGTAGTTACAATGTCACCAAGAGTAAAATTGGGAGAGGATTCCAATGTGTAAATAAGTCGAACACCTAGCTTTTGAGCAATCAAAACCGGAATACCATTAATCGTTCCTTTATCACTCTCTTGGCCTCCAGACTCTGCAAAGAAGATAGTCTGGTCCAATTCAACCTTATTTCCGTCTACATTGGTCACTCTTGAGTTAAGTTCTGTTTGGTAGGGATTAACCCAAAATAATTTCTCGCTCATGCTGCTATCCTTGCAGTAAGTCCTATCCTTGATAGTACATTCAGTGACCACCAAGTCAATTCAAGAAACTTCGCCGTCAAGTGTAAGGCTGTGTATTGAGTACGAGCAGGCTAGATCTATTAGATGCTTTTAAGGCTGGGTACTAAACGCTGTCCAGGGGTTTAGCTAACAACCCGTAAATAGCTGAATCTGAGACTACTCCATTCACTTCCCAACGCTGCCTAAGGAAACCTTCCTTTATAAAACCTAACCGTTCCAAGACTTTACCTGAAGAAGCATTGTCTGGATCTATCTCAGCCTCGATTCGACGTAGATTCAGTGTTTTGAATGCGTGTTCGATTAATGCAGTTCCCGCCTCTAATACCATGCCTTTACCCCAGAAATGACGACTCACGCCAAAGCCAATCTCTGCGCGCCTAGACTCTTTCACGTGATTAAACAGCATTATCTTACCCAGAAGTTGGCCATTGCTCTTTAGGAAGATGCCTAGTGTCACTTCTGTATTGCTATTCATGGCCTGTGTACTCTTGGCTATAAATGTCCGCGCTTCTTCAATTGAAACCCAAGGGCCAGAGTTCCAATATTTCATGACCTCATGGTCTGAGAAGATGTCAAACAATTCGCTTGCATCATCTTCAACTAGCTCTCTTAGAATTAATCGTTCCGTTTCAATCTTTGTTACTAACATTTAGGAGTCAGCCTTTTGGTTTGTTATTGGTGACGAAAATCCAATAAAAGTATGAGACACGTAATACAAATGATTTCGTATGAGACTTTTAAACAAGCTCAACGCACGGTAAAAGCGCCACGTGTAACGACTCTATATTGAAGCAAATTTTAGACATTCAAGTGCGTCAACAAGTAACCGTTGAACGCATCAAAGCTTGGGGTGAGTTGATCATAAGTCCTAAACTCAGGCTCAAAATAGTCCATATACTTTATTATCGCTTAGTGACGATTTCCTTCAGTACTCTGGCTGGGTTGCCACCAACAACGACATTGTCTCTAAAACTCTTTGTAACGACTGCGCCAGAGGCTACCACCACGTTGTTCCCAAGTGTTACGCCAGGGTTGATTACGGCATGGCCACCTATCCAACAATTGTCACCAATGTTTATGGGCTTTGCTAGCTCTAAACCACTGTTCCTCTCGATAGGATCTAAGGGATGAGTCGCAGTATAAATGCCAACTTGAGGCCCAAGTAAACAGTTATCACCAAACTTAACTTCCGCAACATCCAAAATCACACAACCAAAATTAGCGTAAAAATTATCTCCAACGTGAATGTTGGATCCGTAGTCGCAATTGAAAGAAGATTCAACATGAATATCGTCACCTGTTGTGCCGAACAAGCGCTTAGTTATTTGAACTCGCTTTTGTTTATGCTCAACAGACGTGGCATTCAATTTTTCAGTTAGTAACCTAGCGCTCAACCTTAACTTTAATAACTCTTCATCACTTGGGTCATAAAGCTCACCTGCTAACATTTTCTCTTTTTCTGACATAAAACTTGGACTCCAATACCAATTTTCTTACAACGCTACATTAAGTATGTGAGTAACGCTACCACCTAAACGAGGTTATTTCACCACGAAAACAAAGCCCAACTTGAACCCAAGTCCTCAGCGCTATCAATTTTTTCAACAAGTTAGTGAACTACCACCACCGTTCTCACTAACTTATCACCGAGCCGTTGCCTCTTTTTACCAAGAATGAAAATTGAGTCAATAAAACCGAAGAATGGAGTAATAACATTTCGAAAGAGCGACTGAAAAATATTGCACTTTTTACCCGTTCTTGCACTTATAACTGCAATGCCCAAAAGTTTTTTACCCACACTTTGACCATTTGGTAAACAATCAGAAAAAAGGTAATACGATACAGTCGCAGTTACTGCTGTAGCGCGCACAAGCTCTTTTTCAATACCGATTTCTAAGCCGATCCATAAAACGAGAGTAAAAATGCTAAAACTGACAAAAAGATCAATCATTTGTCCAACACACCTAGCTCCCGGACTAGCCAAAACGTGATTTTCTAGAGTAAATTTTTCTGCATTTTTCATTTTAAAATTTGGACTAACAATTGCTTATTGGTGAACTAACATTATTGAGACAGTAACATCCCCACTAAACCTAATCCATACTTCCGCAGAGCACGGTCGAACCTGATTTTTCTATCTTTTCAATATATTACCACGCTTGTTCTAAAGGCTAGATTGGTAATATTTCAACATCTCTTCTTGATTAAGCGCTTTACTTTCTAACTTTTGTTGATCTTTAAAGATTTGAGCTAATGAAGGGAGAATTGAGCGATTTACTTTATAGTCATCAGACCAAAGTTTCCCTCTCATCACCGCTTTTGCACAATGAAAGTACATACTCTCTATGACTATTTTGATAACAACCTTAGGATCTTTACTTCCATCGGGGCAAGCAGATATCAAGTTGGCGTCGGTGTGAATACTTGCGATTCCTTTAATACGGAGCACTTCATCAATACCATTTACCATCAATAACAACCCTACCTTGGGGTTACTAATGATATTTTTTAGACTATCGATACGATTGTTCCCCGAGCTATCAGGGAGCAACAATGTTGATTCATCTAAAACTTTTACGAAGCCAGGCTCTCCTCCTTTAGGAGAGAGATCGATATACCCTTGTGAATCAGCGGTACTTAGAACTGCAAAATGGCAATTATTAATTAATGTAATCGCATGAACATCCAGCACAGGCAGAGCTTTATTTTTAGCTCTCGCACTTGGCTCTGCGTAAATTTCTTTTAACTGCTCTATTGTGTTAATTTCACTCATTCAATGTTATTCCTTCACTATCGTATAATACTTTGCTTGTAAGCAAGCAGTAACTCTGACTTCTTGTATAGGCACTAGACCTAACTCATCGTAAAAATACTACGAGTACAAGTTATCTCTTTAATGCCTTGTTATCTAAAGATTTAAAGTTTTTCACTAAACTCCCCACACTGCTTACACTTATAACCATGCTTGTAAAAAAACAGTGGAAAACCCAGTAAAATAAAAACTAAGAAAGCTGGGCGTTTACCTTTTGTAAATGCAAATAGATCTTTACTACCACATTTAGGGCAAACGTCTTTTTCTTCATCAACGTCAACTTCATTTCCCAATGATTCTGAGAAATCGCTACTAAGTATTTTTTTCGCATCTTCTGCATCACTTTCGGCCACCATCAGACGGACGCCGCCAATTGCATTTGAATAAAGCCACTGAGTATTTACCGTGTGCTCGTCAGCGATGTAACTTTCTATTCCGACACTATCTAGGCTTGCTCTCGCAATATGAGCTTCATGAGGAAAAGAAAACCTTGCTACTACAATCACATATTACTCCTTGTGGGAAAGCGCTCTCGTAACGTATAAGAAACGCTAATTGGAAATGCCATGTATGGTACGCTAGCCTGAACCGTTTGTTGTACCTAATCACCCAACCACAACTATTGAAACTACATCGACATCAAAACCATATGAAAAAATAACGGCAAACAAACAGCCACATGAGCCATGTCGGTGCTTGATACATTTTTCAACTTTATCACGAGCACGACCATAACCCACACTGTAGCGGACGCTAAGCCTAGATAATTATCTAAGTCATTGTAATAATCATACTTATCAAGGAAAGATAGAAAATTACTCTCTTTAGTTTCCACCGCCTTTCTAAGCACCTCATTTGCAATTGAGCAATAGTATTTCGAGAAACTCAGGAGAGTAAACTGAACGAGTGTTGCTACTATTAAAAATATCTTCATATTTACATCACCGCATAATGCCCCGCTAAGAGATGAGTAATTCAATACAGAAGCCACTAAAAATCATCTTAATCACTCAACGTATTGCGCCGTAAAAATACCACACGTTGCGAATCAACTTTGAGCAGTTTGTTATAACTCTGATTTCGCATTAATGTATAGCTTATGAACATCGTCTGAATTAGAAAAGTCTATACAGTAGGCCAATTTGATCACGTTACCATTTTTTGATTTGTAAATAGCCATATCATATTTTTCCAATAGCTCGCTAACCCCAAAGAATGACTCCAAAGGAAGCTCGGAAAACTCTCTGTAGCCTTGCATCGCCGTTATCGCATCTTTCGCAACAGCTGATCCTTTGTAATTAGTCGCAATGCAAGATGAGAGAGCGAAGTTTTTAAACAGTTGCTCATCGCTTTGAATACTTAGTGGATTCGCGGCCTCTCCTACACTACAAAGAGCAATACTTATGCTGGTTACTAGTACTCTACATTTCATAAATTAAACCTTTTGCTTCCTAAGAGTTACAGCACATTATTAAGGAGTGAGTATCACAATACAAAACTGCCCTACATCACTTAAATCAACTCATAGTGAAAATGCCATGTGTAACCACTCTTGTTGTGAACCAATTATTAGCCCACTACAGACTAATACATATACCCTAACCAATCTATATGACCAAAAGCCCAAGTTTTTCCGCTGATAGGTTTAACATATAAATCATCTAGTTGCTCTACAGCAACACCGTAATTTTTATGTTCGTGAACTCGCAACCAAGAACTTAGAGAGTTAAGGCGCTGATAACCATTAGCCAGATAAAAACGCTCCAAAACGGAGACTAAAATGATGAAGTCGACATCTTTAGTGGACGCATACTCGCTGAGTTGAGACAACATTGTTGTGCCAATACCTTGTCTTTGAACTGTGCTCTCGACGCAAAAGTCACTCACACCTAATACTTTATAAATTTCATCACCAACGCGAACAACTCTGTAGTCTAATCCCATGTAACCAACTAACTGATCACCTTCGTAATTCAGAACTCTCATATGCGGGAGTTGCTTATAGTAAGAGCGAGTAACTTGGTGTTCAGGAAACGACTTGTTTCTAAGAGCTTCAATTGCATTATGCTGCGCTTTAGATAACTCGATTTCTGGGTAAATATCCATATTTGACCTTTGAGTATTAATGACCTTTTGGAGTTGAGCAACGCAATACAAAAGCCGCCGCATAACGCCTTAAACACGAAAACCAACGCATAGTAAAAATGCCACGCGTTGCGAATCGCTATTGAACAGTTTGTTATGCTAATTACTCCAGTTGCCAAATCTCTGTAGATTTAAATGCATACATATACAGCGGGTACAGGTAAACAAGCATCAGTCCCATCCCTGTAACAAAAAAGAACAAGGTTCCTGGACTTAGATAAGTCAGTAAGAAGAACACACTAAATATTGCAATGCCCAGCATAGCAAGTGCATTTATCCCAAAGATGATGATCGCTAGCACTTTGCTACCGACGGCAACTCGATAACTAAAGCCGTAAAAGCTGACAAGAGATATTGCGGATACAAATGAGCCTATAAATGCTCCAATATTTAACTCTTTAAAAAATGGGAGTTGAAGAATGCTTAAAACCGTTAAGAAACACATTACCCAGAATACAAACTTCCACTTTTTCACGAATCTTCCTCATTCGTAGAACGCCCACGTAAGTGGAGAGCACCGCGACCACAACACTCAACCATTACACCGTAAACACTAAAACCAATTCAAACCAAAACCGCCAAGCATTACGAATCCGTCTTAAAGCGGTTGTTAGACGTCTTGAACTCACTGATAACTACCATACTCTCCACCATGGTTTACGTTCTAAATTAAACACATTATTGGCGAGTTGGTTTAGCTTTATAGCCTGACTTTCAGACAAATAGAACCAGATACTGGCTTGTCCATTATCCTTTGGATAGAAATCGAACCCCGGTTGGCGTAAATCGCTTAGTATAATTTCGATAGTTTTAGCATCAGCCCAATCATCGTCTATTTCAGGCTTTAGCAACCTTTTAACACCATCAACTGAATATTGGAGCTCTGCATAATGTTCTTCTAGGTTTACAGTATCTCGCAGCCCCTCTAAGTCCTTAGTTCTGCCTGTAATTCGATGGAACTGCTTTACTATTTCAATATAGGAACCATCCTCTTCAATCGCCTCTGCATCGAAATTCCACGCCTGATCACAAACAAACCGTCCCCATGGTTCTTCTTCAATCTCTATTCCGTATACAAAAAGAATTAAATCAAAAGGGTTCGATTCGTATTCTTCTCTAGAATATGAAAGGAGTAAATCGTTAATAGTCACACCTTTATTCAACGACAACCCTATGTCTGATAACTTCTCAATTTGTTCTTCGAGTTTCATTAGCTAATATTCCATTTCATAGACGCCTAACGCCGCGTTAAGTAGTGAGCAACGCAATACCTATGCTACCGCATACCACCGTAATCACGAAAATCAACGCATAGTAAAAATGCCCCGCGTTGCGAATCACTCTTTAGTAGTTTGTTAGTCACGAGGCACCGAGCGATAATTTTAAGCCAAACTAAACTTTGCGAACAACAAACTTTATGTGCTTTGATGCACTTAAGTCTGGCGTAGTCTCAAAGCGACTATTCAATGAAACCAATTGGAACAGCAAACGCCGCAGAAAACGGACTGATAACACCCAAAAAGCGCTTTTTGAAAACCAATCTAACAGTGCGGACTTTCAACAAAGTCACTGAAACCAAGTGGAATTTACAACACCAAAGAAAACGTCATTTCAGAGAGTAAATCGGCTTTTGTACCAACAAACTCACCGAGTGGCGTTGCAACCAAAAACAGACTCTTGATTGCCCTGCTCTGTCAGCACCGAAGTACAAAACAGCAGCTAGGACAGTTACAAAACTTTGGATTTGAAGCTGTTGAAACTGAGTTTTGACCATAGACGACACACCGGCGTATCAAACGATCATCAGCTAAATTTTAAGCTTAGAAACGTAATTTTGATTGCTAACTTTTTCTGGCGACTAACGCCGCGTTAAGGGGGGGGGGAAAGCGCCACCACCCGACTTAAACCATTATGCCATAAACACTAAAACTGATTAAAACCAAAAATGCCAAGCGTGGGGAATCCCTCTTGAACGCTTTGTTATGTGAATTTTTTCACGCGCCCAAAAGAGGCAAATTTTTACGCTGCTGATAAGTTAAAGCCTACTCTAAACAGGACTTGATTACTGTTTCTGGCAACACTTGCGATATGGACAGAACGATTGCTCTTTTTCCCTGAAACACCAGTTCTTCACCATACAATTCTCGAAATGTATCGACTAACTTAGTTTGGCAGTTAAAGAACAGGTAATAATTGTTAGGGGATTTCAGCTTCCAGTCCATTCTTAGCGGGCTGACTGTTTTTACACTATAGCTGGGTTCACCCCACTTTAGAGTTTCATCGACTTCACCCAGCTCCAAATCAGATGCGATTTGAAAGACTAGATTTCGTAGCTCCTCTAGCCTAATACGAGCATTTTCCGGATATTCCTCGAAGCGCTCTTTGACTACCTTGTTCACTGGAACCTTCTATTCACATAACGCCGTATTAAGGTGTGAGCAACGCTTGGCTATACTTGAGCTAAGCGAAACTGCCAAGCGTTGCGAATCACTCTTAAATGCTTTGTTAAGTTCATTTATTGTTATCGTGATATGCTCCATTGCTAAGCATCCGTTTGGTAAAAGCTGGTGTCGCTTTCCAGAGTAAATTTTCCGATTCACATTCGAGGCTACGATTTGCAAATTCAGCAGCACCAACAAGATCAGGAAAAAGAGAGCCGCTATGTATATTCATAACCGTTAAATGACGTAAAAACGCTTCTCTTTGCGTATTCGGTATTTCTATTTTGTAAAGAATTGGGGCCATCCCATTTAAGTCGATATTATTTTCAATAAACTCTTCTATATCTTCACCGTTTGGTATACGCGTAAACAAACCACTTTGACTAATTATTCTGGAGTTTTCATCAGTTAACCCTGAGAGCACCATAATAGTGTCAGATTCTTTTATTTCCTTATGACAGTACTCTGGCGAGTTAATAAAAATCTCCATCATCCCATCATGCGAATAAGCCCAAATAGCTCGGCAACCAGATTCATCTGGATCTGCTTCACTAAACGCAAAGTATGCTGAAACATAAGGATATAAAGTCCAGTCTAGGAGAGGGGTTGCTAAACCAAAATGTTGACCTAATGCCCACCATTCAGTATCTGACAATGTCTTAGGTAACTGTCCGCGACGACCTGTACACGCCTTTTTAAATGTGCTTATTAGCCTATCTAACACTTCATTTCTAGGATCTAGACTCAAATTCAGATTCCTTTCAACCAGATATATATTTTGCTCTGATAACCCCTTAGAAGGCTCTGCTTCATCTAGCTTTTTTAGGGCTAACCTATATTCACGATCGAATTTTGAACGTAACGGCCAATTGGAGCTTTTTTGTCCTCGAAAAACATATTCATTCCAATCAAGAAAGTCCTTTTCAATTAGTGCTTCAAGCTCATACCAATTATTGACTCGTACCGTCGCGAATGCTTTTCCACAATTCCAATCTGGAACTTTAATATTGCACATTTATTTACTCCGAATTAAATGAAACTTAACGCCTTGTTAAGGTGTGAGGCACGCAATACTGAAGCTCCCGCATAACACCTTAACCACTAAAACCAACGCATAGTAAAAATGCCAAGCGTGCCGAATCACTCTTGAACAACTTGTTATGAGACATTTTTTCGCAATAGATTCTTTCTGTGTTTTTGATACTGCCTACTCTTAAAAATCCAATCACTGCTTGCGAGAAATACCGCGCCAATGACAGTAACTAAGTAAAGCCGGTACGAAATAAAAGGCGACAAGTTCAAGTAAAAATCGTTTTGAACAAATGCAGTACCAAATACAAATGGTACACAGAAAGCTAATCCATGAGTAAGACAGTGTCTGAGAAAGCCTCCCTTTTGAATCTTTAGCCACTGAACCTGTTTTTTCCGTTCCATCTATTCCACTCTATTCTGCATTTTTCATGGTGGCTCATAACGCCGCGTTAAGGGTGAATGCCATACAAACCCACCTTCCGCAGACCACGTTCACCACAAAAACTCAACGCATAGTGAAAATGCCACGCGTTGCGAATCCCTCTTGAACAGTTTGTTATGTTGAAACTCAGCACGTGTTTTACATTAAACTTTTACCGCATTTTCAACTGCATCAAGACTTCCAGGTGTCAAAGACAGCCTCAATATTATGACCATCTGGATCATGAACGAAGCATGCATAATAGTTCTCGGTATAGTGAGGTCGCGGTCCTGGAGCTCCGTTGTCTCGCGCTCCTGCTGAAATAGCTGAGTCATAAAACTCTCGAACCTTTTGCTGACTCGCCACACGAAAGGCAATATGAAAGCTCGTTAAAGCACCCTCAGCCTTAGCACTACAGATCTCGAATAAGAAGCCCTTACCGAGGTCGAAAGCCCAAAATTTACCTTTTCCACCAAATGCAATTTTGTACCCTAGTGGACTAAAAGCTTCTTCATAAAACTTCCGGCTTCTTTCTAAATCACTAACGGGAATTGTAACGTGATCAATCATGTATATACCTAAGATATTGTGTGGAACAAGAGATTAGCTGAATACCTGTGGGCTTTGAAGCACTATTTAACATAACGCCCTGTTAAGGGGTGAGCAACGCAATACTCAAGCCGCCGCATACCACCACCTTAAACACTAAAACCAACGCATAGTGAAAATGCCACGCGTTGCGAATCCCTCTGAAACAGATTGTTAGGCTATGTTTTCCTCGAACCAAAAGTCATGTTGATTCAATTGAATGTCAAATCCACTTTTGGATAAAAAGTTAATCTGCTCTCGATTGAACTCTACTCCGTGCTCTTTTTTGAACTCCCTCATTTGACATAAAAACCTAAACTCCTCAATGTCTTTAGTTCCTTTTGAGGAATTACAGGTTTTACAACACGGAAATAAATTTGAGAATTCTGTTTTACCTCCTCGAGACTCGGGGAAAAAATGATCAACAGTTAGCGTTTCAAGCGTTAATCCAACCCCGCAGTAGTAGCAAAAACCGGAGGTTTTGCTAAAAACATCCGACCTATACTTTTTCACGGCGCTCTTTCTGTCATTTGGTTTAACAGTATGGTCGAGGAAATCTGGATCTACTTTGTTTTCATCAAACAAATGAATGTACTTTTCATCAATCTCCCAAGGACCGTCATAAGAAAAAGCTCTTGCTAAAATTTTGCAAGCGTTTCGAGAACATCCGACAACGGTGTAGTTTATACCCTGCTCATTTTCATACCACCCTTCAACCTGAGACATAAAACCCCCATGAACTGGACAGCATCCTTTATTAAGCCTATTTAAGCGCTCTTCTACTTTCTTTCTCATTGCTTCCTCGGAGCCTAACGCCCTGTTAAGGGGTTAGCAACGCAATACCGAAGGTTCCGCATAACACCTTAACCACTAAAACCAACGCATGGTAAAAATGCCACGCGTGCCGAATCACTCTTAAACAGTTTGTTAGGTGCGTAGCCAAAGTTGGTAAAAGTCTGTTTCATCGTGCTTGGGATTATTGCGCACGAACTCCCAACCATGGCGCTTATAGAATGTGAGAGCTCGATGGTTAGTTCGGCTTACTGAAAGTACAGCACGCAAACAACCCGCTTTACTCAACGTCCTTACAATATAATCCTGCAATTTTGCAGCGAGTCCTGAACCACGAAAATTCGGCTTTAAGTAAATGAGATGCACATAGCCAGTCTCCGGCTCGGGTGAAAAGCTACGAAACTCTAACTGCCCTGCAAACTGACCATCCACAAATATATGGATATAGAACCATCCTGATGCTGCTAACCGGTCTAATACTCATTCACGATACCCACTGATGAAGTCGTCGAAACCATCGTAATGCCCAAAACTACAAAAGTATGCATCTTTTCTCGCAGCAACGCACAATTCGAAATCATCAATGTTTATCTGCTGAAAAGTAATTTCCATACTTACCTTTTCCTTCAAGCACCTAACGCCCTGCTAAGGGGTGAGCAACGCAATACGAAAGCCACCGCAAACCACCTTAATCACCAAAATCAACGCATAGTAAAAATGCCACGCGTTGCGAATCCCTCTTGAGCAGTTTGTTAGTCGCGAGGCACCGAGCGACAATTTTAAGCCGAACCAAACTTTGCAAACAACAAACTTTATATGCTTTGATGCACTTAAATCAGGCGTAGTCTCAAAGCGACTACTCAATGAAACCACTTGGAACAAACAACGCCGTAGAAAACGGACTGACAACACCAAAAAACGCTTTTGGAAAACCAATCTCACAGTGCGGACTTTCAACAAAGTCACTGAAACCACGTGGAACTTACCACACCAGAGAAAACGTCATTTCAGCGAGTAAATCGGCTTTTGTACCCAGCAAGCTCACCGAGCGGAGTTGCAACCAAAAACAGACTCTCGATTGCCCTGCTCTTTCAGCACTAAAGAACAAAACAACCGCTAGGACACTTGCAAAACTTTGGACTTAAAACCGCTGAAACTGAGTTAGAACCATCGACGACGAGCCTGTGTACCAAACAATCATCAGCCAGATTTTGAGCTCATAAGTATGATTTTGACTGCTAGCTTTTTCTGGCGACTAACGCCCTGTTAAGGGGTGAACAACGCAATACCGATGCCGCCGCATACCACCTTAATCACTTAAACCAACGCATAGTGAAAATGCCACGCGTTGTGAATCCCTCTTGAACAGTTTGTTATATGCGTACTAGCACCCATCACCATACATACAACTTAAAGTAAACCAAGAAAGATGCTATGAGAATAAGACCACACCAAGCGAAAAATACGAAGGCTTTCGCCTCAGTTTCTGCCTCTTCCATATCGGGAAGTAAAGCCATGAAATAGCATCCGATTGGAACTAATTCGTAAACTGTCATTCGCTGCACATCTAGAAAACATAAACAAATACTATCGGCATTCATTGAAAGTCACAGCTATTCAGCAGATGAGTTGGCTACACTACTCGCAGGACTGTTACCCTCGCCGATTGAATCTGGGGTAGCCATCGCTTCACACCAAACCTTTATTTCAGAGCTTTCTCACGCTTTATATCTCCACCAACATCCCAATGACGCCGATAAAAATGAGCTGATGAATGCACGCAAGTTAATTCGTATCGTTCAGGCGAATTTTAAAAAACAACGAAAAAGTGACAAAGAGCTGTATTGCAAAGCAGTGAAAACCAATCTCACTGAAAGCGAATACCAGCAGTTACTTGAGGTCATGCACAGCTATAATTATAAATTAGTGAGTCGGTTCCTGAGAGAGGTCATAACTCAAAAACTCACAGTCAAACCTCAACGCAGTGATGAAATCACAGAGTACTTTAAGCAAACAAAGCGCATCGCCACAGTGATGGAGTCACTCATTGACGAAGGTAACCCTGCGTACGACCACGAAATAGCCCGTCAACTGGGTGATGCTCTGTATGAACTAAAACAGAACTTACAACTCACCCGAAATCTAGCTATCGACGCTCATAATTCTCAAACCGCCGAGCTGTTGGCCATGCAATTTTTGGACAGCCGTACGTTACGTGAGCTTTACCGCAACAAGCTAGAAGTGGAGAACGCCAGTAATGATATTTAAGGAATTACAATGTAAGAATGATAAACAAACGGTGCATGATGCCACGCAGTTAGTTCAATATAGTGCCAAGCAAAGTGATGATGTAACACTGCTGGTTGAATATTCTTCAAGTCGCTCAAAGGGTGACAAGCTCGGGGGAACATCGCAGTTTATCTGCGCCAACGAAATCGCTTCGGTTCCCCTGAATGCAAAGAACCAAGATGCCCGAGACATTGATTGGAGCCGTGCTATTGCTGAACTGCAAAGCGCTCACCTAGCTAACCCCAATACCAAACAGCCCTATCGCCATTTTGTTGTCTCCCTCGCAGAGGAGGAACAGTTACCCCACCATCAATGGCAGCAAACCATCAAAAAGCTGATGAATCATTTAGGATATGAGCATGCTCGTTATATCGCTTTTAAACACTCAGACACGGACAATGAGCATGTTCACATTCTCGTTTCAACAACCGATTTGCTGACAGGTAAAATCATTTCTAACTGGCAATCGCACCTCAACGCCCAAGAAATTATGAGGGAGCAAGAAGTTACGCTAGGGTTACAAACATTACAAAGCTCTGGGGAACTCCACTCAAGTTACGACACTGATGTACAAGGCGAAAAAGAGAAAACGGTGATTCGTATGATGAGAAGAAAAGTTGATACTGCAATTCGTATTCTCCCTTCTGCGTGCTCGTTGACTCAGTTTGAAATGGCATTGCTCAAACAAGGAATTGAAATAGAGCTAATACCAGACAAAACAAACTCTCGATTTAAAGGTATTGCTTATCGATTTCATCAATATCGCTTTGCAGCATCCTCGCTACGAAGTGGCAATAAGTATACATTAGGGAAACTGATTCAAAATGGCGTACTGAACGCTTCATGCCTTGAAATCACCAATTACAACAAGTACAAAATTGAAGTGGATCAAGCCATCATTCATTTTGAGACGATTCGGAAACAGGCGATTGAACACGCTGATAAACTCAAGAAACAACTAGAGGAATACGAGCATCAACAGTATCGTTACCTGCTGATCTCGTTTTCTCGTGCTCATGAAGCTGCTCTGCAAGCACATATGGAGTATTGGTTTGAATATGCAAAGCGTATATGTTCAACCCGTGACAAAGCGATTGTAAGAGCTATTTATGAGTGCGAACGGGGGATTTACAGTGCTGCTGGGACAATGAGCACACTATTCTACCACCTTTTAATCGCTATATTTGAACAAGCATTTAATCAAGACGCTAATCTGACAGTTGCGCCTGTAATTCAGAAAATGGCGGACAGTCTCGAGAAACAAAATGAGTTAAACCTTCAATCAACTTTAACCGTGTAACAACACTCAACTAGGCCGGGCTAAACTCGATTTAAGTGTATGATTCATAGACATCCTTTCAACTATACTGGATGTCTATGGACAGAGAAATCCGCCAAAGACGACAGTGGACAAAAATGGCTAAACTTTCAGTCTCTCTTTGCCCAGTCTCGATAATATTTCTTTCAGTGTAACTTCATATTCTTCAAGGTAACTCAACAATTGTGTTCTGCCCAAAATTTCAACACGACATGTGGCAGCAATTTTATGAGTTCGCTTAGCTAACGAAGGTGAATTGGTAACAAAAATCAAACGCTCAAAAGAACTTCTCATTGCTGATTCATAAATAGGTTTAGCAGAATGAATCTCCTGTATCCCTTTATAACCATCATATTGTCGTTGCGTAAACTTAGCTTGCACTAGAATGTTGCCACGATTACTGAGTAACACACCGTCAGCACCATGATCAGCACCACTATTCGTAAGCCACGCACTTTCACTATCCGTAATCTTTGCCAGCAATTCTACACATAACGCTTCAAATTGCTGCCAACTTAACTTATCAAGTTCAGCCGCTGTAATACGTTTATCAATCAAATCACCAGAAACTACTCCCCCAACACCTGCTGGCTGTGGAACAACATCTTCTGGTGTAACAACAGCATCCTTCAGCAACGTTTTTTGGGTAAGTAGCCTATGTAGATTTACGTCAAACGATTCAAATTCGGGATGATGTAAAAGCGGGATATAGATATGTACATCTTTTTCTTGTCCTATACGATAAACCCTATCCGTCGCTTGAGCTTCTTTTGCAGGGTTCCAATGTCGCTCTAAATGAACAACATGATTAGCACCGACTACAGTTAGACCGACACCAGCCGCTACCGGAGACATTACTATTAAATTGAAGCCTTCTTTGGCTTCGAAATCTGCAATCATTGATTTTCGAGTTGGGACAGATTTACGCTTTGCTACAGCTTTTGCATCACCATTTATTACGGAAAGTGGACCAAGATTATATATTTGTCCCAGAGTCACGCTTAAGAAGCTCTGTAGGCGCTTGTTAACCGCAAAAATAATGCACTTTTCTTGTTTGCTTCGTACTCGGTCTAAAGTCTCAAGCAAGGAATCTAGTTTTCCTGATTCTCCATATAAAGCCCTAGCTGATTTTGCATTTTTTGGAACATCAAGACGACCTCCATCACTTAACCGAGGATGTAACGAACTATCTCTTAGCCTCATCAGCGTGGTAAGTGCGTGACTATCTTCATTCTCGAGTTGATTGCTAATGGTCCCTTCATAAACATCTCTCTGATAGCCAACCATTGTCGACTTAAGTTCTTCTAAATACTTCCAGTTTTCAAATTCTCCACCAGCATACATATGTTTTACAGGAAGACCTTTCAGGTTGTCCTCTTTAATACGTCTCAGCATTAATGCCCCGACAGCTATACGGAGTTCTCTTCCAAGCCTAGCTCTTGTTTCTTCAACCTCATCACCAGCAGCTTTGAGAATTGGCGAAATAAACCGAGCACGAAATTCTTGATAGCTCCCCAGATGCCCTGGGCAAGCAGTATCCATTAAACACCAAAAATCAGCTAAGCTATTTTCTACAGGCGTACCCGTAGCCACTAGTTTGAAATCAGCTTTTAGCCCTTTAGCGGCACGAGTTTGAAGTGCATTAGGGTTCTTAATGTTCTGGGCTTCATCGAAAACAACAATACCCCAGTCAATCAAACACATAGAGAATTGATAATCCCGAAGTGTTTGATAAGTAGTGATAACCAAACGCTCTGGTAGATCTAAACGGCTTGGCCCAAAGTGTTTTCCCACTTTTAAAGAATATTTTGGCTCTAAATTCTCATCAGATACGCTTTGGCTTCGAATCTCCACCCCGCCCATTCTATAGTCATTCAATTCAGCCGCTGATTGTAAGATAACCACATCTTTGAATGGTGAGCATGTAAAGGTTTTTTCGACTTCGTCCTTCCAGTTTTCCAGTAAACTCAAAGGAGCAACGATCAGCGCAGGCTTTCTCGTTTCGCCATCCATTTTTTGTCTTTGATAAATGTGTTCTATGGCAGATAAAGCCATAAATGTCTTACCTAACCCCATGTCATCTGCTAACAAGGCTCCGCTGATTTTCGAGTCAGATGAGCCTTTTTGTTCAACGCCTAAAATCCAACGAACACCAATATCCTGATGCGGAAAAGGCGTTCGTTTGTGGTTTTCCCAGTTTAACTCGCCATCCCATGAAATATCAGAAATAAGCTGCTCTACTTTAGAAGAGTTTTCCGACAATTCCTCATCATTTAAGTCAATATCAACAACATGTATTTCTAAATCTTTCGGGTCAATCTCAGCACCTTCTGGGCTATCTGGATTAGGACTGTCTACCATAGGGTTAGAAATATTATGCTCTATCTCTTTAAGAACCCTTTCAACAGTCACAGGGTCACCGAGATCGTAAGACTTACCTTCATAATCAAGAACTGTCGCTCCGGTTTGTTGGGCATCTCCGACCTTCTTAGTCACATCTTCAAAAGAAGTTCTATCGTGAATAACATCAGTAAGTTTAGAGGTTGGAAGAATCACAGTAGATGAAGAAGAGGAACCAAACCAATCAATGCCTGACTCATCAGTCTCTCCAAAATAGGCGTGTTTAAATACTGTCGCACCATGAACCCTGATAGAAAAGCCTAAATCAAGATCGACTAAGCTCGCATCAATGTATGCTGTAGGATTACCCAAGAAAGCCTTTACTTGGCTTTTGGGGATAACTCTGTTGCTGATAACTTCTTTTACAGCCATGAGCTTTTCTTCAGAGAACAGGACAATTTCATCACCTACTTTCAGAGTAACTGCGTTGTCGCTTTGCAACTGCCCCAAAACCTTTTGAATCGACTCATGGCTCGCACTTTGCCCCATGTTTGGCGTCAATATCAGCTCGCCTTGAGAATTCAGTTCTGCTTCTACTGTAATTTTATTTGGTGTCAGAATTCTTAGCTTTTCAAAGTGCTTTAGATTCAACTTACAACCACTCTTTTGAGCCTCTTGTAAAGAGTGTAGGTAAAGTAAGTTATCGTATTCAGACCGAGCAGAATTTCCATGGGCTTTATGTGCGTTAAAGGCCATAAACTGCTCGGGCGTTAACAGGTACTGCTCATTTTGACTAAACCGAATGAAAGGTCCATCCACAGTGTAATTTAGCGTTGTTCGACCCTGTTTGGTTGTTACCGAAAGGTCAACTTTAAAGGTAGGTGTGCTAGCTTTTCCTTGAATATCTGCATCAATAGTTCCTTGCCAAACCGAAGGAAAACCAAACAAGATTCTCAAATCAGAGTCGAGCCTTACCGCTGTATCGGCTGGCATAATAAAGCCATCTGGAAATGAGCTTACATCCCCCTGTTCTTCAAGCATTCTAAGTGCAACATACTGCGCCGTTATCCACTCATCAGCTTTACCAGCTTTAATTTTCTCTAGGGTTTTCTTGGAGGTTGTGAAATCAAGACTATCATCACAGACTAACTCAAATTGAGACGTCTTATCTAGACCAGAAAAGAACTTACTGATTAAAGAGGTTAACTCCACTCTCTCACCCCATAACGTTGTTTAAAGTCAATATAATCTTCATTTGAAAGCACATCTTTAGGCGTCAATTTAATTCCCAGACCTCTAAGTGCTGTAAGTGCTTTTCGCTGCCATGAGTAGCCAATTGGTGAATGCGTTATTTTTGCTACGGCTCCCGATGATAATCGTGTCATCTGATTATTGATCCCACTGGTTAGCTGAGAATACGTTGGCCTAACAATGTCATAATTAAATACGCATACTGACGAATCTAGATGCTTGTACAGCCACAAGTAACAACTGTGGCTTCCCTCTACCATGTGCGCACCATTCATTTGCACATAAATTATGGATTTATCACCATCTTTAACAGTCGAGAAATTGGGCAAGTGCTTAGGGTCATAATTTCTCTTCAAATACCTTGCAGCATCCTGACTCAAATAAAGTCGTGTATTTGAAATAACCCCCGCATCGAACATCCCCTCTAAGAAACATTTCCTAGATGGGTACATTCTCTGTAGCTCGTAATTAGCTGAAGAGTAGGAATAATCTTCCAACGCTTCCAGAAACAACTTCAAATCCAGTTTTGATAACCATCCGCGAACAGCTTGAATCAGAATTGGTTCTAAACCCTTCCACCACTTAATGTATCTTGGATTTGAACTTGGTACTCGTGGGTCACCGCCAATCGCTAAGATCACATTCATCCAAGGCTCACTGATGTGAGAACCTATCGATCGGCCAATCAAAATTCTAAGAATTTGATGCCCTAACAAACTTTCAGAGTCATATCGAGAATCAAAAACCGCCGTTTTTTGAACCTCCTCTAGGAGAGGATGATCTTGGCCTAATGGTATAGTGTTTAACTGCTCAATATAGTAGATGCCTTTAGCCGCCGTTAAATATCTGCCATTTGCATAACGTTCCAGCTTCATCTCCGCAAGTAAATGATCAAAATCGACATTATTTTGAATCGCCCTTTCCGCAAGCCACTTGGGGCCATTGGTTGACAATATATTTTCATCAAACTGCTCATCATTGCCTCGCAGCCTTTTAGCCTCCAACAACCAGTCTGCTGTAGCTTCCAAGTCTGCCAGTCGGTCATACTCTGATAAGAAATGCTGATAAAACGACTCTATGACTAAAGAGCTTGGTTTTTTTACAATTTCTGTAATTTTATTAAGCAATCTACGCGTAAAGCTGACATTTTTCTTCGCATCCGTATGTAGCGAGAGAGCTAAGGCGCGAACATGTATTGAACTATCCAAAACGTCTTCAACTCTTTTCTTAGAGGCAAGCGCGTTACATACTTCTCCATACGCAGTTCGGAACTTATTGTTTTCAATACCGGCACTCTTAGAAAGCACCTCTAGCTGATTCGATAGATGTGCAAAGTCCTTGATGGCTTGACCAAAAGGATTGGCTGGCAAACTAACTTTGAGCTTTTTTATATTTAAACTCACTGTGCAACAATCCTCTCGAGCTCAGCAATAGATGGTTTCTTAACTGTAAATCGAATATCAATACGCCTATTCTGGCTCTTTTCTTGCTGATTCGACTCTTGTAGATTGGCACGTCTTGTCGCTGCATAACCACTAACAGAGAACAGCTTTGCATGATAAGCGTTTTCTAAGTCACCGAGTTTAGGCGTTAAGCTCAGTTCATTTTGCCAGACATTCCATACAGATATTGCTCGATCAGTAGATAACCCCCAGTTCCCTTTTCCTCTGTAATGGATACTATCGCTATCGGTATGCCCCTCAATAAAAACGGTATCGAGATATTGAAAACGGTCTTTCTTCTGAATTGCAGAATGAAGAACAACACCTATGTCCTTAACTGCTTGCTGTATGGTTGCATCGTTCGGAATTGATGATTTACCTGATGCAAACGTAAGTGTGCTTTCTGGGATCCGAATTACCGTATCGTTATCAGCAATTTCAACAATTACGTTTCTTTTAGCCAGTTCGTCTCGAACATCATAAATTATATTCTTTCTTGCTAACTCAGCTTGCTTAAGCTCTTCGATACCAGCTTCGACATCATTGGTCTTTTGAGTTAATTCAATAATCAGAGCAACAGCTGCAAGTATAAATATAACAAGCAAAGCAGACATTAGATCGGAAAATGAAACCCAGTAGGGATTTTCTTCATCTACTGAGTTTTGTGTATGCGAACGAATACCTCTACGCATGTTGGCTCACTTTATCTTGAATTTCATCGACAACACTAGAAATAGCTCTAACTGCTGTATTCATGCTCTCTGCATACTGTGTACTACTATTGGCCCAAACTTTGAGGTGCTCGGCGGTTTGTCCGTTGGCTTGCTCTGCATAATCTTCAAGCAGTTGAGCCATTTGCTCCGTCAACTCTTTTACATTACGCTTCATTTCTGAAGTGAGTTCGTTTAGATTACCTTTTTGTTCTGCAAGGAACTCATTTTGGGTAGTGCGAAGCGTGCTAAACGACTGCTCTGCACTAATCAGCATATTGTTTATCTGATCTGTAATCGCGCTAAACTTACTTGTATCTTCCAGTAACTGCTCCCTCAACGCTTGAATTTTCACTGCGCCTAGCTGGTTTTGCTCCGCTAAATCCTTCGTGCTGTTAACCGCTTCAGTAACAGCACCAGATAGTTTGTTGCCCGCCTCTTTGATGTTGGAACCGAACACATTCATACTATCAGCGGCAACTCGTAACTCACTCGCCGACTGCTGCATACTCTCAGTAGCTCGAGCAGATGCCGAAACAGATGAATCGATACTATTTTGTAATTGTTTACCTTGCTCAATAATATTATTAGATGTGATTTGTTGTGATTCAATCGCCGCTTTCACTTGAGCAAGAAGCTCATCCGTTCCAGCTTTCATCGCCTGCGTTTGATTCACAAATATATCATTACGCTCTTTTTCCATCTGACTTGCCATCCCATCTCGTTCAGAGAACGTTTGGGTAAGTTGGCCAACTTGATTCTGAACAAAATCGGTCAACACTTGGCTTTGTGCTGAAACATTTTCTACTAAATCTTTAATCGTACTTTCCATTGAGGAAGCCAATTTCTGTTCACGTTCAGAAGCAGCTGATTCTCTTTTAGTAAGCTGCTCACCTAACTCAGAGACTTGTTTTTCTACAAACTCTGTTAGAACACGCTTCTGCTCATTACCCTGAGTAACTAGCTCAGAAACTTGAACTGAAATAGTTGAGATAAGTTCTTTCTCTCTTTCTGAAGATGCGTTTTGCTGAACTTCCAACTTATTGACGAAAGCAGCCATCGAAGTGCTCATTGATTCTAGCGTCTTATTTACGTTTTGAGACGCAGAGTCCATCGCGACACGTTGTTGCTCGCCTTGTTGACCAAAACCGTCCATGAAAGATTGAAGAACGCTTTCAAGCGCTTTTTGGTTACCATCTGACGTCTCATCAACAAGCTTATTGATAGCTGGAGCCATGATTTTTTCCAGACTACTCTCGAGACCTTGTTGAATACCCTGCGTTGCTTGAACTAATGACTCCTGCATTTTCTCGCCAATTTTCTCAGCAAGTCCTTGTAGGCTTTCTCGAGATTGCTGGCTGTTATTTGCAATAGATTGCAGTTGATATTCCGCACTTAATCGAGGGAACATCCTGTCAATACGGTTTTGCAAAGACTTAATTCTCTTTCTAATTACTTGCTCAAGAATTTTCTCAATGAAGTTGAATGCAACACTGAGTAAGACGCCCCAAACCGATGTCATAAATGCGATTTTTGCACCATTTATAACTCCAGCAACGCCGTTTTTCATCTCATTGACATCAACGTTGCCCGCAATATTTAGATCTGAAAGTCCTAGCTGTAAACCGACAAAGGTGCCAATAACACCCAGAGCCGTTAAAAAACCTGGAACCGCCGCAATCATTCGGTTTTCAGTGCTACCACCAGCTAAACTAGAACTATTAAAGAAGTAGTCGGCATCAAATGTGTTATGCAATCGAACAACGTCATCAGCACCTTTTACTTCGAGCAGTGTTTCGTCAAACTCTAGCCATAAATGCCCTACGGAATTTTTCTTTTTTTCAGCTCTAGAAATCAAATCGCTTCGAACACCTGAAGGGCTCGACTTCTCAGCCTCGCCCAAAGATTTATGCAACCAAGCAACTCGTTGCCACGCACGAGCAAAAGCAGATACTGTCCAAATCAAAAAAAATAGAGCCACACCCCATAAAATAACCACAAACAAAGCACTCAATTGCTCAGGAGTTTGAGGTGGCATTACATTTAGACTGCTCAAGTCTGGCCATAAACTGGAGAGATTAAGGCTATTGGTCATTCAAATTATTTCCAAGATTAGTTGTTTAATAAAAATGTTCTTTAGTGTTGGGACTTTTACATCCCAACCATACGCTGCATGCTTTGCGTCCAAGATGCTTTAAAAGCAGGGTCTTGTGCAAACAGCTTGTACAGCTCTAATTCGTCTTTACGGCGTTGAAGCATGATTTCTTTCAACATCTTCTCAAACGCTAGCTCTCGCGTATGAGGGTCTGCGTTGTTTTGGTATTTCGCTTCGAAATCTGGGTGATTTCGGATGCTCTCAGCAATATTCACAAACTTAACGCGCTGCTCTTCTGGGGTTGCGCTCCAACCTTGAAACCAACGTTCGTTAAAGATTTGGATGATCTCATCTAGTGGATCTTTCTCAGTCTCTGTACCATGAGCTCCGCGAGGGTTCGGGTTTTGAGGATCTAACTCAGTTTCAGAGTCATCCAGCTCGATGGAATGGTTAAGCTTAACCCTTTGCAACCCATAGGAGCTCAAATCGACGGAATCAAGTAACGAGTCTAGTGCTTCTTTATCTGGATCTTCGACGGAAAGTTTCGGGATCAAAAACTTCAAGAACCAGAACAGTTTTTCCCACTGAACGACCTCATAAGGCATGATAGATGCCATCTGGCCGTAGATTTTCACAAACTGCTTGGCCTTCACTTTGAAATCAACTTTAAATTCGTTTTCTAGTTCTAACTCATCGTTAAAACGCGCAGCTGCGATGTCAATGATTGGGCTTAGGTCCTGAGCATCTCTCCCTTCAAAGAAACGCTTGTTGAACTCCTCAACTTCAAACCACTCATAAATACCAGTGTCGTCCATCTCATCTTTTAGCTCATGAAGAACGTTAACATCTGTTGCTCCTGATAGCGTTGTAGAACAATGAAAGTCATTAAACGGTTTTTGAATATCCTCAATCGAGTTGAAGAAATCCAATACAAAGATATCTTCAGTCTTCTTGCCCAAATTCAAAGCAGATCTATTCAGTCTCGAAAGAGTTTGTACACACAGTACACTCGCTAGTTTTTTATCTACATACATGGCACAAAGCTTTGGTTGGTCAAAACCTGTCAAATACTTATTCGCTACGACCAACAAACGGAAAGCATCCTGATCTACATGCTTAGGGATTGGGGAGTCCGACTCCTTACGCTTGTAGTTCACATCAAAGTAATCTTTGGTATCACCTTCTGGGAAGCCATTAAGATCTGCTTCTGTGTATTCAATTCCATCAACTTCTTTGGTGCCAGAGAAGGCAATCGCAACTTTAAATGGGTTACCTATCTTATCGAGTTGCCGTGTTAACGCTCGATAGTAGCGGATAGCTGACTCAATATTTTGAGTCACCACCATGCCTTTGCCTTTACCTTTAAGCTTCTTACCGTTAATCACATGTTTGATAAAATGTTCAAGCATGATCTCAGCTTTGGTATCAATCGTTTCTTGGCTTGCCTCTACATACGCTCGCAAACGCTTCTGCGCTTTTTTACTATCGAACTCTGGGTTATCTTGGATTGATTTTTCAATCTCGTAATAACTCTTATAAGTCGTGTAGTTGGCAATAACATCGAGAATGAACCCTTCTTCGATCGCTTGTTTCATCGAATACAAATGGAAAGGCTCGTAAGTTCCGTCCGCTTGTCTCTGACCAAACTTTTCTAGAGTGGTGTTTTTAGGTGTTGCGGTGAACGCAAAATAAGAGGCATTTCCACGCATTTTACGAGAACGCATTGCCTGTAGGATTTTGTCCTGAGCATCTTCTAGCTCTTCCACTTCCTTCTTACCCATTGCACGATTCATGTTGTCATGAGCGGAGCCTGACTGAGAGCTGTGGGCCTCATCAATAATGACGGCAAAGCGCTTGTCACTCAAATCGGCAATACCATCAATAATGAATGGGAACTTCTGAATGGTGGTAATGATAATTTTCTTGCCATTGTAGTGGTCAACTAAAATTGGCCACGGTTTTAGAGTTTTCCCAATATAACCGTTCTGATTCATTGGGAGTTAGGCC